>JAYTTO010000266.1:0-1995 GCA_043744975.1 Betaproteobacteria bacterium
CCGAGCACGAAAGCGAGGTTCATGCCGTTGTCGGCGAGATTGGCCATCGGCGGCGATTGCGCGCCGGTCGCGAGCCGCGACGCGCAAAGTTCCATCGCCACGTGCGCCGCACCGATGCCGGCTGCGACCTCGTCCAAGCCCGGAGCCGTACTCGATGCCGGAAAGGCCCGCGCCTACGGCCTGGCGCTGACACTGAGCCACCAGTACCTCGGCCAATTACCCGAGCACCTGCGCCTTGCCGTGTTCGGCAATAGCCAGACAACCGGCGGGCCGGAATGCGTTCCCATGAAACGGGCGCACCGTCGGCGGCGTGGTAAGGTCGACTGCCGCGCGGGTGATGGCCGAAGGCGCACTGGTGCATTCGTGCCCGCGCAATAGCATGGTCCTGGGTCACGTCGGCGAGACTGGTGAGCTCCGCGCGAGCGGGCATCCCGATTGAGAGAGTGAGCAAAGAGGACGTACCCGATCCCGCGCGGCACCCCTTCTGTCACAAGGAGATCGCCCATGAAGCGCAAGGTCGCAGCCGCAGTTACAGCCAAAGCCAAAGCCGCAGCCACAGCCACCGCCGCCGGAGCCCCGGTCGGGCCTGTTGGCGATGCCCCGCCTGCACGCAAGTCGCGACGTTCCCGCCGCAAGGCGAAGTCCGGCTTCGAGCTGACCTATCCCAACTGTGCCGGCATCGATGTGGGGTCGGCGTCGCACTTTGTGTCTGTGCCAGTGGACCGCGATCCGCTGCCGGTGCGTGAGTTCAAAAGTTTCACCGACGATCTGTTCAAGCTCGCGAACTGGCTGGCGGCGTGCGGGATCAAGACCGTGGTGATGGAGAGCACCGGCGTCTATTGGATCGCCCTCTACGAGCTGCTGGCAGGCCGCGGCTTCGATGTCCATCTGGTCAATGCCAGGCATGTCAAAAGCGTCTCCGGCCGCAAGAGCGACGTGCTCGATTGCCAATGGATCCGTGAGCTGATGAGCTACGGCCTGCTCAAAGGCGCGTTCCGTCCCGCGCAAGAGGTGTGCGCGCTGCGCGCGATCATGCGCCAGCGCGACCGGCTGCTGTCGGATCAGTCCCGGCAGGTTCAGCACATGCAGAAGGCGCTGGCGGAGATGAACATCCAGCTGGCCAACGTGATCTCCGACATCGTCGGCGAGACGGGACAGCGCATCGTGCGTGCGATCGTTGCGGGCGAACGCGATCGCCATCGGCTGGCGGCGCTGCGCGGCGACCGCATCCATGCCAGCCAGGAGGAGATCGCGCGGTCTCTCGAAGGCACGTGGCGGTCGGAGCATCTGTTTGCGTTGAAACAGGCGGTGGTGCTGTTCGACAACTACGCGTCTGTGCTTGCCGAGTGCGACCTCGAGCTCGAGCGCATGCTGAAACCGCTGGCCCGCCACGACGACCTGAGCACACTTGGCAAACCCAAGCGCCGCGGCCGTGCCAAGAATGCGCCACGCTTCGACGTCCGCACGGCGCTGTTCCGCGCCTGCGGCGTGGACGTGACCCGCATCGACGGTCTCGACACGACGACGGCGCTGAAAGTGATCTCGGAGACGGGACCCGACCTCAGCCGGTTCCCGACCATCAAGCATTTCTGCTCGTGGCTCAACCTGTGCCCGAACACGCGCATCTCCGGCGGCAAGCGGCTCAGGGGCGGAGAGAAGAAGCGCGCCAACCGCGCCGGCCAGGCGTTCCGTCAGGCCGCGGTCAGCATGCAGTTCTCCAAGTCGGCGCTCGGTGCCTACTTCCGGCGCATGGCGGCGCGCCTCGGCAACGGGATCGCGGTCAAGGCCACCGCGCACAAGCTGGCGCGGCTGTTCTACAATGCGCTGACCAACGGCATGCAATACGTCGACCGCGGCGTGGCGGCCGAAGACGCCCGCTACGCCGAGCGCACCCTCAAGCACCTGGCAAAACGCGCCGCCGCACTCGGCTACACTCTTTTGCCAACCACTGAAAATGCTGCAAAAACAGCATCTTCCCTATGTGTTTCTTGAGAG
>JAYTTO010000267.1:0-3243 GCA_043744975.1 Betaproteobacteria bacterium
GGCCGGCGCCCAGTTGAGCGCGATGGCCGTGGCGGTATCCAACGCCGGTGGTCTCGGATCGCTCGGTTGCGCCACGTTGAGCGAGGACGCGATGCGCAAGGAGATCGCCGCCATCGCCGCAGCGACCACGAAGCCGTACAACATCAACTTTTTCTGCCACCTGCCGCCGGTCCCCGACGCGCAACGCGAAGCGGCCTGGCGCGTCCGGCTTGCGCCCTTCTACCGTCGGTTCGGCATCGATCCGGCCCGCATACCCGAGGGCCCGGGCCGCACGCCGTTCACCGATGCTGCCGCCACGTTGCTGGAAGAGTTCGAGCCGCCGGTCGTCAGCTTTCACTTCGGCCTGCCACCAGCACCACTTCTCGCCCGCGTGCGTGCGATGGGCGCAAAGATCCTCGCGTCCGCCACCACGGTCGACGAGGCGCTCTGGCTGGAGGCGCGCGGGGTCGATGCCATCATCGCGCAGGGCGTCGAGGCCGGTGGCCATCGCGGCATCTTCCTGACCGACGACCTGACCACGCAGGTCGGGACGTTCGCATTGCTGCCCCAGATCGTCCGGGCGGTCCGGGTACCGGTAATCGCGGCCGGCGGCATCGCCGATGCGGACGGGGTGGCTGCAGCGATAGCCCTCGGCGCAGCCGGCGTTCAGATCGGCACCGCCTACCTGCTCTGCCCCGAGTCGATCATCAGCGCCATGCACCGGGCGGCCCTGAAGAGCGATGCCGCGCGGCACACTGCACTCACCAACATCTTCACCGGCCGCCCCGCGCGCGGCATCATGAACGAAGCGATACGCGCGCTCGGACCGATCGCGGGCGATGCGCCGGCATTTCCGCTCGCCACTGCAGCCATCACGCCGGTGCGCGCCAAGGCCGAAGCGCAGGGAACAGGCGACTTCTCGCCGCTCTGGTCGGGCCAGAACGCGACCGGCTGCAAGGAGATCCCCGCGGCGCAGCTCACCCGGGAACTTGCAGCGGGCCGACGACCGCGCTGATCGGTCGCCACACACCGCCGGCCAGGCGCGCGACGGCGCCGACAACCCAACACCACCAACAAGGAACCCCTGTGGCCGCGTTGCCCTTCGACTATGCCGACTTGCTGCGTCCCGACCTGCCGCCGGCGGCAGCCCCATGGACGGGCTTTCCGAAATACAACTTCGTCGGCGGCCACAACGATGCCGACAGCGTCCCGGTCGATGAGCTGGTCGCCGCGGCCGGCCGCGTCATCGCGCGCGAAGGCCGGACGCTCGCCACCTACGGTCTGAACAGCGGCTCGCTGGGCTACCGCCCGCTGCGGGAGTTCATCGCGGCACGGCTGGCGCGGGAAGCCGGGATCCATTGCTCCGCCGACGAAGTGCTGATCACGTCCGGCTCGCTGCAGGGGCTCGACCTGGTGAACCAGCTGCTGCTCGCGCCCGGCGACACGGTGATCATGGAGCAGATGACCTATGGCGGCGCGATCACCCGGGTCAGGCGGCAAGGGGCGAACGTCGTCGGTGTCGCCCTTGACCACGACGGCATCGTGATCGCGTCGCTGGAAGCCGCACTCGACGAACTCGCCGAACGCGGGATCAAGCCGAAATACATCTACACCATCCCGACGGTGCAGAACCCCACCGCCACCGTGATGAGCGAAGGCCGGCGCACGGCGCTGCTCGCGGTTGCGGCGAAGCATGGCGTGCCGATCTTCGAGGACGAGTGCTACGCGGATCTCACGTGGGACGGCAAGCGACCGGCGGCACTGCGCGGCATGGCGGGTGACGACCGGGTCATCCACATCGGATCGTTCTCGAAGTCGATCGCGCCGGCGTTGCGCGTCGGATACCTGGTGGCAGGCTGGCCGGTGATGAGCCGCATCCTCGGCATCAAGAACGACGGCGGCTCGGGTGCGCTCGAACAGATGATCGTCGCCGAATACTGCCAGGAGCACTTCGAAGCCCACCTCACCCTGGTGCGCTCACGGCTGCGCGGTCGGGTAGAAGCGCTCATGAGCGCCTTGCGGGAACAGTTCGGCACCGCCGTGACATTCGATGACCCGGTGGGCGGCATCTTCCTGTGGATGAGGCTGCCCGCACCGGTCGACACAACGCGTCTCGCCCAGGCGGCGCTGCAGGCCGGCGTGGCGATCAACCCCGGGGCCGAATGGATGACCGACGCCGTCGAGGGCCGCCAGCGCCTGCGCATCTGCTTCGCGCACCCGCCGGTGCCGGTGATTCGCGAAGGCGTCGCTGCGCTCGCCGAAGTATGCCGCAAGGAATTCGGCTTGCCGCCCCGCCCGGCACCCGTGCACCGCTGAGAGAAACACCCCCCAGACTTCCCGCTGTCGGGCATTCGACAGCTATGCGGTTCGCGTAGCCTTCGGGGCCACGGCGCCGGATACCGTCGCCGTGATCTGTGCCAGATCTTCGGCCTGCGCCTGATGGTTCGCGCGCTGTGCGTCGAGCTGCTTCACCCGGTCCTGCAGTGAACTGATGTTGCCGCCGATCTTGCGGATGCTCTCGACCCGGCGCTCGAGCAGTTTCTGGTGGTCGCGCAATTGCATCATCAGCGGCACCAGGGCGCCGCGCAGCCACGCGTCGAAATCGGTGCGGAGCTGCACGAACACGTTCTTGGCCTCGTTGGCCAGCTGCTCGTAGAAGCGGCGCACGACCACGATCTTCGGCGTCATCACGTTGACCGGATCGGAGCAGAAGGCCTCGGTGGCGGTCTTGAGCTGCGCCACCCGCAGAAAGTGCTTCTCAAGACTCAGCTGCGGACCTTGCATGCGCGGGAAGCCGTGCTTGGCATGGAACACGTTGTACACACCGCGAACGAATTCGCTGGTGTGATTCGAGAACTCGAGGATTGCTTCGGACTGCTTCTCGAATTGCTCGAACAGCGACCGCATGTTGCGCAGCAGTCCCGCCGTGGTCCACGTCCCGCCGATGATCGTGAGGCTCTCGCCGAGCATGCGATCGAGATTGTCGTCGCTCAGCGTGTCGAGCATCTGGTGACCGCGCTTCAACACCACCGCATAGTTGCCGCGGAAGGCATCCATGTTGTCGAGGTAGGTCTTGCGATCGACCTCGAGCCGGGCCAGCATGGTGCGGGCAAGGTCGCGATTCTTGCCCGATAGCTGCGAGAGTTCGGCGCGCTCGGCATCGGTGGCGGCCAGCGCGCCGTTCACGGTCTCGACCGAACCTTCGACCATGGTGCCGATCTCGCGGAACCCCGCGGCGCGCAGGATCTCCTGCTTCACCAGGAT
>JAYTTO010000268.1:0-1693 GCA_043744975.1 Betaproteobacteria bacterium
TTCCGCATCGCAACCCGGCGTGCCTACGTTGTCGATCCCTCCGCACTGCGCCGGCTGCTGGAGCGTCATCTGCCCTACCGTCTGCTGGAGCACGCGACGATACCGGTGCACGTGGTCGCCACCGACATGGTGCTTGGCGTCGAGCGCTTGTTGTCGACCGGTTCGGTCGTCGACGCGGTGATGGCCAGTACGGCGATTCCGGGCCTGTTTCCGCCGGTGCGCATCGGCGACCACGACCTGATCGATGGGGGCGTGGCCAACAACACGCCGATCTCGAGTGCGCTGGCTCTCGGCGCCACGCGCATCGTCGTGTTGCCCACCGGGTTCGCCTGTGCGCTGCGCAGCATTCCGAAGAGCGCAGTCGGTCGCGCATTGCACGCTTTGTCATTGCTGGTGGCGCGGCAACTCGTCAACGACATCGAGCGCTTCGGCGGCAGCGTCGCGTTGCACGTGGTGCCGCCGCTGTGCCCGGTCGATTCGTCACCGTACGATTACTCGGCGAGTGCGACATTGATCAACCGTGCACGCGACACCACGCGCGAGTGGATTCGGGGTGGTGGCCTCGACCAGCCCCATGGCGTGCCGCACCAGATGACCGAACACAGTCACGCCCACTGAATGACCCGGTGCGGATCGCCCGGGACAAAGGTGGCCGGCGCAATGACTGCAGCGTGATCCGTTCGTGATTCTTTTGTGAAGACCTCCGCCTAGACTTGGATTCACGAACGGGAGCTCAGTTCGTCGCCATCTACATCCCATGGGGGCCGTCACGTTCACGTCGGTGCCCCTTCGTGCGCAGCCCTCGCGCGGCGCATCGACCCTGGGCGGATGCAAGGCGGCGTCCATTGCAGTCAACGTGCTTACGCACATATCACCTTTGGAAGGATGCCATCATGAGCCACAAATCGCCTGCAGGGCAGTTTGATGAAATCGCGTATCGACGAGGATCGGACCCAGCAGCGAAGCCTCTCGAGCGGCTGCCTCTGCGTCGGCGTCCGTTGGGCGCGACCCTGGCCGTCTCCCTGTCTCTGTTGTGCGGCGCTGCCGTGGCCGATCGAGATGACAGAGACGATCGCGGCGCCGGCCCCGCGCAGCTTCGCCGCTTCATCGACGAGCAGGTTGGAGGCATCCACAAGCTGGCGGTACCGCCTGACGACGCCTCGATCCCACTTCCTCGGCAAGCCGACGGCAGCGTGAATCCGCGCTACAAGACGACCGAGGCGAAGCGTTTTCTGGGGAAGATGCTGTTCCACGATCCGGTCCGGACCGCGCGCATCAACATCAACCAGGGCCAGCCTCTTGACCTGCCCGCAGGGACGGCCTTCGGCGGAACTGTGAGTGCCTCTGTTGCGAATATCCAAGAAATCGTCAATGCCCAGCGACAAGACACTTCGTGCGGCACCTGCCACCTCGGCGAGACGGCGGGCAAGGCCGGTCAGCAGATCAACTTCGCCAGCGGTGGCGAGGGCCGCGGCTACACCGATGAGCATGGCAAATTCTTCCCCCGCCGTCGGCCCCAGTCGATCCTCACCAGGCTGCGCGCACAGCCCATCTTCCCCGGCGATGCGCTGGTCGATGCGCTCCCGACTCTGGCCGACATCTTCATCGACAGCAACGGCCAGCGCGTGGTCACCACGCCAGCTTTGTTCTACCACACGCCGCCACCGAGGGCCCTGCTCGCGACCGGCCGGCT
>JAYTTO010000269.1:0-18793 GCA_043744975.1 Betaproteobacteria bacterium
GTGGCCGACCACCATATCCGGACGGACTACTTCGACGTCGCCGCACTGGATGAACTGTCGCAGCGTTGCGCGGCCGTCACGACCGAATTCGAGAACGTGCCGGCCGAGGCCCTGCGGCGGCTTGCCAGCCACTGTGTCGTCAGCCCGTCAGCCGAAAGCGTCGGTGTGGCCCAGGACCGGGCGCGGGAGAAGCGGTTCCTCGCCGGTATCGGTCTCGATACCGCGCCGTTCGCGGTCATTGCCTCGGAGGCGGATCTCGAACGCGCCGAGCCGTCGCTGTTTCCGGGCATCCTCAAGCGGGCCCGGTTCGGCTACGACGGCAAGGGCCAGGCACGGGTTGCCACGGTCGATGACGCCAGGCGAGCGTTGCGCGAGATGGAAGGCGCGCTGTGCGTGCTGGAACGTCGGCTGGCGCTCGATCTCGAGCTCTCGGTTGTGGTGGCGCGGGGCTTCGACGGCGTCGTCGTCACCTTTCCGGTTGCCGAGAATGCGCACGTCGACGGCATCCTCGACATCAGTGTGGTGCCGGCGCGGGTGGCGCCGGCGGTCGCGCAGGCCGCGCGGGACGCGACCGTGCGGGTGGCCGAGGCGCTCGACTATCGCGGGGTGCTGTGCGTCGAGTACTTCGTCGTCGGGGGGCGGCTGCTGGCGAACGAGATCGCGCCGCGACCCCACAACAGCGGCCACTATTCCATCGACGCTTGTTTTACCTCGCAGTTCGAGCAGCAGGTGCGGGTCATGTGCGGCCTGCCGCTGGGCGACCCGACGCTGCACTGTCCCGCCGTGATGGTCAACCTGCTTGGCGATCTGTGGGCGGGCGGCGAACCCGCCTGGTGTCATGTGCTCGCGCATCCGAAGGCGAAGCTGCATCTGTACGGCAAGCGGGAAGCCCGGCCCGGCCGCAAGATGGGCCACTTCACGGTGCTCGCGGCCGAAACCTCGATGGCGGTGCAGACCGTGTCGCACATCCGGACGGCGCTGGAACATGCCGCCCGCGCCGCCGCTCGATCCACCATGGCGGAAGCCGACACCCGATGAGCGATCTGCCCCTGCTGGAGTCGAACCTGCATTCCCTGCCGCTGCTGCACCGGGGCAAGGTGCGCGACCTGTACGACGCCGGCGAGGGCCGGTTGCTGGTGGTCCAGACCGACCGGCTGTCTGCCTTCGACGTGATCCTGCCGACACCGGTGCCGGGCAAGGGCAGGATCCTGACCGAGCTGTCGAACTTCTGGTTCCACCGCCTCGGGCACGTCGTCCCCAATCATCTTACCGGCATCGCACCGGAGACCGTGGTTGCTCCGGACGAACGCGATCAGGTCGCCGGGCGTGCCTGCGTCGTGCGCAAGCTGCAACCGCTGCCGATCGAGGCGATCGTGCGCGGCTACGTTGCCGGTTCCGGCTGGAAGGACTATCGCGGCACCGGTTCGATCTGTGGCATCGCGTTGCCATCCGGGCTCGAGGAAGCGGCAAGGTTGCCGGCGCCGATCTTCACCCCGTCGACCAAGGCGCCGAACGGTGCTCACGACGAGAACATCGCCTTCCACCAGGCCGAAGCCCGGCTCGGCGCCGCGCGCGCGGCCCAGGTCCGCGACGTCGCCATCCGACTCTATTCTGAGGCCGCAGCGTACGCCGCCACGCGCGGCATCATCATCGCCGACACCAAGTTCGAGTTCGGCACCGATGCCGCCGGCCAGCTCTTCCTGATCGACGAGGCACTGACGCCCGATTCGTCGCGCTTCTGGCCTGCCGATCGCTATCGCACCGGCATCAGCCCGCCGTCGTTCGACAAGCAGTTCGTGCGCGACTGGCTCGAGGCGCAGCACTGGAACAAGCAGCCGCCGGCACCGGCGCTGCCCGACGACGTCATCGCCCAGACCGCCGCGAAGTACCAGGCAGCGTTGCAGATGCTGACCGCTGGCTGAACGTCGGTGTCCGATGAAGCAGCCATGGCGGCCGCGGGCAGCGGGGTCGCCCGGGTTGGATCCCCTGCGATGACGACAGTGCCGTTCGATCCGACGATCCGGCAGGCGGTGGCCGAGCTGCGTGCCGGGCGCCTGGTAGCGTTCCCGACCGAGACTGTCTACGGATTGGGTGCCGATGCGACGAATCCCGATGCGGTGCGCCGCATCTTTGCAGCCAAGGGACGGCCGGCGGATCATCCGGTGATCGTCCACCTCCTGGACCAGACTTGGCTCGATCAGTGGGCCCGAGACGTGCCGCGGGATGCGCTGGCCCTGGCCGAGCATTTCTGGCCCGGACCGCTCACGCTGATCCTGCCTCGTGCCGCAGGCGTCGCGGACGTCGTGACCGGCGGGCAGGACAGCGTCGGCATCCGGGTTCCCTCGCACCCGGTGGCGCGGGCGCTGCTCGCGGCATTCGACCGTGGGCTGGCGGCGCCGTCGGCGAACCGCTTCGGCCGCTTGTCGCCGACCTGTGCCGAGGATGTCCGGACCGAACTGGGTGACAGCGTTGCGATGGTCCTCGACGGCGGCGCGAGCGAGGTCGGGATCGAGTCGACGATCGTCGATTGCAGCGGCACCGCGCCGGCCCTGCTGCGACCGGGCATGATCGGCACCGAGGCGATTGCGGCTGTGCTCGGTCGCCCGCTTGCGGCTGCCGGCCACCAATCGCCGCGCGCATCGGGCATGCTGCGATCGCACTACGCGCCGGCAACGCCACTGTCGCTGGTGCGTAGTGTCGATCTCCTGCAGCAAGTGCGGGATGCGCGGTCGCCGGTCGGGGTGCTCTCGTTCCGGGGCGCGCCGGGTGGATTCGATCCTATTCGCTGGATCGAGGTCGCGGCGGATCCGGTCGCCTACGCGCATGGGTTGTATGCCTGGCTGCGCCGTCTCGATGCCGCCGGCTGCGCCCGGCTGCTGGTGGAGGCTGTGCCGGATACCCCGGAATGGGCAGCGATTCGCGATCGCCTCACCCGCGCTGCCGCAGCGTCCTGACGCACCGACCCCCGGCAGACCGCGAGCACCATGGAACTGTGTCGGCTCGATCAGATCGAGGATGGCACCGGGCGGGTGTTTCCGTGCGCCGCCGGGCCGGTCGCGCCCGGGGTCATCGTGGTCCGGCGCGGCAGTCGCGTATGGGCCTACCGGAACCATTGTCCCCACAACCACATCCCGCTGGACGCTCTGCATGAGCGGATCGTCACCCACGACGGGGAATGGGTGCTGTGCTCGACCCACGACGCGGTGTTCCGGTTCGAGGACGGCTACTGCGAGGATGGTCCCTGCAAGGGCCGGTCCCTCGAGGCTCTTGCCGTGACTGTTGCCGCCGGTACGATCCATGTCGACCCGGGACCGGCGCCGGGCGCATGATCGGCATCTCCTCCGGTCCGAGCCCGTAAACATGGCCAGCAGCGCCGCTTCGAACGCCACCGTCTCGCCGCCGTCCGTGAAACCGGCAACCGACCACCTCCGATCGGTAGCCGGGCGACTGCGTCGCGAGATCGAGGGGGACGTGCTGTTCGATGCCGCCAGCCGGGCGCGCTACTCGACCGACGCCTCGATCTACCAGATCGATCCGGTCGGCGTGATCGTGCCGCGGACCGAGCACGACGTGCGCGTGGTGCTGCAGGTCGCGCGCGAAGCCGGATTGCCGGTGCTGCCGCGGGGCGGTGGCACCTCGCAATGCGGCCAGACGGTCGGCGCGGCCCTGGTCATCGACGCGTCCAAACATCTCCGCGGCGTCGTCGAGATCGATGCGACGGCGCGTCTGGCTCTGGTGGAGCCGGGGCTGGTCCTGGATCACCTCAATGCCCGGCTGCGGCCGCATGGGCTCTGGTTTCCGGTCGACGTGTCGACCTCGGCCCAGGCGACCCTCGGCGGGATGGCCGGCAACAATTCGTGCGGTGCCCGCTCGATCCGCTACGGCAACATGGTGCACAACGTCGAGGCGATCGACGCCTGGATGGCGGATGGGTCGGCCTACCGTTTCGGTCCGGCCGGCGAGGACGCCGGCGCGCCGGCGGGCTACGGCGCACTGGTCGAGCGGATCCACGCGATCGCCCGCCGCGAGGCGGGCGAGATCGAGGCGCGCTGGCCGAAGGTCCTGCGCCGCGTGCAGGGCTACAACCTGGACATGGTCCGGCCGGATCGGCCGCACAATCTCGCGCATCTGCTGGTCGGTTCGGAAGGCACGCTGGCCTGGTCGCGCCGCCTGCTGCTGCGACTGGCGCCGTTGCCAAGGCACAAGGTGCTCGGCGTGGTGCACTTCCCGACCTTCTATCGGGCCATGGAGCTGACCCAGAACATCGTCACGCTCGATCCCGACGCCGTCGAGCTGGTGGACCGGACGATGATCGACCTGGCGCGCGGCAGCGCCACGTTCGGGCCGGTGGTGGACCGCTATTTCCTCGGTCACCCGGATGCGATCCTGCTGGTGGAGTTCGCCGGGGACGATCGCGCCGCGATCCTGCAGCAGCTCGCGCGCCTGGAGCAGATGATGGCGGACTTCGGACTCGCCGATACGGTGGTGCAGGTGACCGACGCGGCCCAGCAGCGCGCGATCTGGGATGTCCGCAAGGCGGGCCTGAACATCATGATGTCGATGAAGGGCGACGGCAAACCGGTGTCCTTCATCGAGGACTGCGCGGTTCCGCTCGAGCACCTGGCCGAGTACACCCGGCGCCTCGACGAGGTGTTCGTCCGGCACGGGACGCGCGGCACCTGGTACGCCCACGCGTCCGTCGGCACCCTGCACGTCCGCCCGGTGCTCGACATGCGGCGCGACGGGGCGGTCAAGATGCGCGCCATCGCCGAGGAAGCGTGCGCGCTCGTGCGCGAGTACAAGGGCGCGTTCTCCGGCGAGCACGGCGACGGTCTGGTACGTTCCGAATGGATCGAGCCGATCCTCGGCGCCCGCCTCGTGGCCGCACTGGGCGAGATCAAGGACCTGTTCGATCCGGGCAACCTGTTCAACCCCGGCAAGATCGTGCGGCCGTCGCGCATGGACGACCGCAGCCTGTTCCGGTTCAAGCCCGGCTATGCGGTCCAGCCGCTCGATACCGCGCTCGACTGGTCGGCCTGGGGCGGGTTCGGCGCCGCCGTCGAGATGTGCAACAACAACGGACATTGCCGCAAGTTCGACGCGGGCACGATGTGCCCGTCCTATCGCGTGACCCGCGACGAGCAGCATGTGGTGCGCGGCCGCGCCAATACCTTGCGCCTGGCGTTGTCGGGCCAGCTCGGTCCCGACGCGCTGGCATCGGACGCGATGCGCGATGCGATGGCGCTCTGTGTCGGCTGCAAGGGCTGCAAGCGCGAGTGCCCGACCGGCGTCGACATGGCGCGGATGAAGATCGAATGGCAGCACCAATACCATCGGACCCGTGCCTACCGCGTGCGCGAGAAGCTGGTGGCGGCGTTGCCGCGGCTGGCGCCGTTCGCGGCAAGGCTCGCGCCGTTGCTCAATCTGCGCGACCGGATCGGCGTGCTGGCATCGCTCAGCGAGCGCTGGTTCGGGCTGTCGGCCCGGCGCTCGCTGCCGACCTGGCGGCGCGACTGGTTCCGCAACAGTGAAGCGGACGATGGACCGGCCGATGGCCGGCCCGTCGTGCTGTTCGCCGATACGTTCAACCGGCACTTCGAACCGGAGAACCTGCGGGCCGCGGTGCGGGTGCTCGCCTCGGCCGGGTATCGGGTAACCATCGCCAGGCCGGCCGACGGCGGCCGGTCGCTGTGTTGCGGCCGGACCCTCCTCAGCGTGGGCATGGTCGATCAGGCGCGCGCCGAGGCCCGCCGGGTGCTCGACGCGCTGCGCCCGTTCGTGGCGTCGGGCGTGCCGGTCATCGGGCTGGAGCCATCCTGCCTGTTCACACTGACCGATGAGTTCCTCGCGATGCTGCCGGGTCCCGACGCGGATGCATTGGCGCGAGTGGCGACGACGTTCGAAGGATTCCTCGCGCGGGAGCACGCGGCGGGCGCACTCGATCTGCCGTTGCATCCGCTGCCGCAGGCACGTGCGCTGTTTCACGGCCACTGCCACCAGAAGGCGTTCGGTGATGTTGCCGCCTGCGAAGCGGTCCTGGGACTGATTCCCGGACTCGCGGTCGAGACCATCGCGTCGAGTTGCTGCGGCATGGCGGGCGCCTTCGGCTACGAGGCCGAACACTACGATGTATCGATCGCGATGGCGGAGGCGGCGCTCCTGCCGGCGGTCCGGCGGGCGGATGCCGACACGCTGGTGGTCGCCGACGGCACCAGCTGCCGTCACCAGATCCGCGACGGTACCGGGCGCGATCCGATTCACGTCGCGCGCGTGCTCGAGCTTGCGCTCGAGCGTCCGCATCAACGCAAGGAAGGGTAGTCGTGCCGGATGAATCGCCATGGAAGTTTCACGGGGTGCGGGTGGTGAAGAGCGGTGAGCTCGACGTCAACACCGCACAGACGCCTGGCATGAACCGCGCCGCGGCCATCACTCATGCGCGCTGCGGATCGGAGCAGCTCTGGGCGGGCACGGTCGTGATCCACCCGCGCGCGAAGACCGGTGCCCATCACCACGGCCCGGTCGAGAGCGTGATCTACGTGGTCAGCGGCAGGGCGCGGATGCGCTGGGGCGCGCAGCTCGAGTTCACCGCGGAGGCCGGACCCGGTGATTTCATCTATGTGCCGCCGTTCGTTCCGCACCAGGAGATCAATGCCTCCGACGACGAACCGCTGTCGTGCGTGCTCTGCCGCAGCGGCCAGCAACCGGTCGTGGTGAATCTCGACATCGCAGTGGTCGAGACGCCCGAGTCGGTGCATTGGGTCGACGACATCCATCAACCACCGGGAGCCCTGTGAGGACACGCGACCTCAATGCACTGAGCGCCGGCGCCGCTGCTGCGCTGATTCGGGCCGGCGAAATTACCAGCGTTGCGCTGATTGCCGCCGCGCTGCGGCGTGCGGATGAAACGATGGATCTGACGCGTTCTTCACGCTCGACCGCGGCAGCGCTAAAGCCAGGTCGGCGTGTGCCCGATATCGCATACGCGCGATACTCCGGTCCCCATGGCGCGGACCGTGGGCGATGTCGCGCTGCTCCACAGCGTGATCAGCGGACGACATCTTGTCGCGCCCGGTTCACCGCGAGGGGTGCGCCTGGGGGTCCACCGGCACTGGTTCTTCGCCGATCTCGACGCCGACACCGCGGCGGTCACGACGGCTGCGCTCGATCGCCTGCGCCGCGCCGGCATCGAGATCGTCGAGGTCGACATGCCCAGGCTGGGCGAGCTGGAAGCCCAGGTGAGTTTTCCGGTTGCCGTTGTGGAAGCCCATGACGATCTGGTCAGCTATCTGCGCGAATGGTCGACCGGCGTGAGCATCGACGAGGTGGTCGCGCAGATCGCCAGCGTGGACATCAATGCCATCTACCAGTCGATGGTCCTGCCGGTGATGCTCCCCGGTCCGGCCGGCATGCAGGATGCCCGCCCCGCGTACCAGCATGCGCTTACGGCGGCTTGGCCGTGCCTGCCGGCTTCGGCCGTTCCGGGATGCCGGTTGGCCTGGAGATCGACGGGCCCGACGACAGCGACGACCGCCTGCTGGCGATCGGCCTTACCATCGAGCGGATCCTTGCAAACGCATAGGGCACAGGTCGACCGCGCCGAAATGGCTTCAGTGAATCTCGGGCTCGGGCGTGGCGGCCGTGCCTTCCAGGAAGTCGAAGTCGCAACCCAGGTTCGCCTGGCGGATGTGGCGGGAGAACAGCGCCCCGTAGCCGCGCTCGAAGCGCGGCGGTGGCGCGACCCATGCCGCACGGCGTTGGGCCATTTCCGCGTCGCTCACCTGCAGGTCGAGGCGGCGTCCGGGAACGTCGAGGGCGATGCGGTCGCCGGTGCGGACCAGCGCCAGCGGCCCGCCGACAAACGACTCCGGCGCGACGTGCAGGATGCAGGTGCCGTAGCTGGTGCCGCTCATGCGCGCGTCCGAGATCCGGACCATGTCGCGCACGCCCTGCAGCAGCAGTTTCTTCGGTATCGGCAGCATGCCCCACTCGGGCATGCCGGGCCCGCCAATCGGCCCCGCATTGCGCAGCACGAGCACCGAGTCGGCGTCGACGTCGAGCGCCGGATCGTCGATGCGCGCCGCCATGTCGTTGTAGTCGTCGAACACCATGGCCCGGCCGGTGTGGCGCAACAGGCGCGGATCGGCGGCCGTGGATTTGATCACCGCGCCGTCCGGCGCGAGATTGCCGCGCAGCACGATCAGGCCACCTTCGGGTTGCATCGGGTCGGTCGGCGTCCGGATCACGTCGGGTAGGTGGATGCGGCTGCCGGCGACGTTCTCGCCAAGCGTCCGCCCGGTGCAGGTCATCGCATCGGTGTCGAGCAGCCCGCGCATGCCTTCGAGCAGCGCCGAGAGACCGCCGGCGTACCAGAAGTCTTCCATCAGGTAGCGGCCCGACGGGCGCATGTTGACCAGATAGGGGGTCTGCCGGCCGATCTCCTCGAACCGTTCGAGTGGCAGGTGGATTCCCGCGCGTCCCGCCAGCGCGATCACGTGGATCAGGCCGTTGGTCGAGCCACCGAGCGCCATCAGCACCCGGATCGCGTTGTCCACGGCGGCTGGCGTCATGAGGTCGCGCGGCTTGAGGTCCTCCCAGACCATGTCGACGATGCGGCGACCGGAGAGCGACGCCATGCGGGCGTGATTCGAATCGGGCGCCGGAATCGACGACGCGTTCGGCAGGCTGAAGCCGAGCGTTTCGATGACGCTGGTCATGGTCGACGCCGTACCCATCGTCATGCAGGTCCCGGGCGAGCGCGCGATCCCTTCCTCGATCTGGGCCCAGTCGCGCTCGGTGATGTTGCCTGCGCGCAGTTCGTCCCAGTACTTCCAGACGTCCGAGCCGGAACCGAGCGTGCGCCCTTGCCAGTTGCCGCGGAGCATCGCGCCGGCCGGCACGAAGATCGATGGAATGTTCATGCTGAGCGCGCCCATGAGCAATCCCGGGCCGGTCTTGTCGCAGCCGCCCATCAGCACGCAACCGTCGATCGGATACGAGCGCAGCAATTCCTCCGTTTCCATGGCGAGCAGGTTGCGGTACATCATCGTCGTTGGCTTCTGGAACACCTCGGCGAGCGAAATCGCCGGTATCTCCAGCGGGAATCCCCCCGCCTGCCAGACGCCGCGCTTGACCTCCTGGGCCCGTTCGCGCAGGTGCCCATGGCAATGGTTGATGTCGCTCCAGGTGTTGAGGATGCCGATCACCGGCTTGTCCGCGTAGTCCTCCCGCGAATAGCCCAGTTGCAGGATGCGTGACCGGTGGCCGAAGCTGCGCAGGTCCTGGTTGGCGAACCAGCGCCGGCTGCGGAGTTGTTCTGGAGTCTTGCGCGGTGTCATGTCGGGTGGTGTGGGCGTTGGTCGATGTACCCGTGACTATAGCGCTCGCGCGGCCCGCCAGAAATGCCGAGGGCGGCTCGTGGCCGCCCTCTCGTGATCGAACCGCGCCGCGGTCGCGGCGTCGGCTCATTCGGCCGGAATGCCCTCCGCTTCGGTCGCCGTCGGCGTGCGTCGCCAATCGTCGTGATGCTTCACGTCGCCGCGGATGCGATGCGCATGGTCTTCGAGCTGGCGCTTGGCGGCGGCGAAAGCGTCGCGTAGCGCTATGTAGGCATCTTCGTGCTGGTGGTGGTTGACCACGAGCTCGGCGCCGGGGACCCGGATGTCGACGTGCACGCAGAACGACTTGCCCTGCTGCTTGTGGCGATGCGGCTGTTCCACGGTCACGTGGCACGCCATGATGTGGGAGAAGAGGGTTTCGAGCTTGGCGGCTTTTTCCCGGACGTGAGCCTCAAGGGCATCCGAGTGTGGCATGTCGCGAAAGGTGATCTGCAACTGTGTCTGCACGCTGCTACCTCCTGTTGTCGTGCCGCGGGGCGGCATCCTCAGGTTCACGGGACCGTACCGCTCCCGTGACGGCTGCTGCCCGTTGCGGCGGGCGCTATCAGGCTCCTTTCCGATCCCGGCGGCACGCGACATCGCAAGCAGCGCTTGCTCCAGACGTCGCGGGCTCGGTATTCCTACCGAGGTAGAACGACAAGTGCGGACGAATCTTTACCACGATTCGATCATAGTCCTTTGGAGACACCGCGGACACCGGTCGCGTGCCGGTTTTGTGACAAATCGTGATGACGTAGGACCATCGGCAAACCGGCGGTGCCGTGCTACGGCAAAGCAGTCACCGTGAGGCCGACGGAAAGCCCCGCCGCTACCGGCCCCAGGGTCGCCATGGCCGTGAGCGTCACGGCCTGCATGATTTTCTCGAACCCCGCCTCCGACTGCGAGACAGTCAGCAGCGGCCGCACCGACACCGCACAGGGTGGATCGAACGTCACGGTCACCTTGCCGCCCAGCACCCTGTCCTCGAGCACCAGCTCGGCGGTCTGCGGCAGGTCCAGCGGTGCGGCCAAGCCGCCCAGCACCTCGCCGCCGTGCACGATGCGGCCGAGGAAGCCGTCGCAGCTCGGCATCGCCAGGTTGATCTCGATCCGGAAACGACCGCTGAGGACATTGTCGAACGACCAGCGGGCGTCGATGCCGTCCGCGCGCAGCGCGAAGCTCTTGGTGACGGCGCCGCCGCTGACGGTGCCGACGAAGGCTGCCCGCGCCGCACCGTGACGCTGGTAGTTCGGCGACTGCTCGCCACCATCGGGCGCGATCCAGGTGTCGACGAACGAGCTGCGGGGTCTCGCGTCGGGCCGCAGGTCTTCGGCGGCGATCTCGTGCTTGAAGCTCACCCGGTCATGCGCCGACGCGATGCCGGATCCGTCGGCGCCGTGCCCCTGTGTCGCGCCGGTGACGCTGCGGTAATAGTGCTCGCGGCGTCGCTGCAGCGCGTCGCCGAAGTTGTGCGCCAGCCCGATCCCGTCGAACTCGATCAACGCGGCTTCGCCGTCGTCGCGCACAACCGCGATGATCCCGGCGTTGGCCAGCACGATCTCGTCGTGTCCGTCGAGGTCGATGTCGCTGCACGCCATCGGCGGGCGCGGGTCGGCGTCGGCCAGGCCCCGCTCCAGGCCCACCAGCGCGTTCCACACGGCGCGGCGCAGATGCGGCAGGTAGATGCCGCCGAACAGGCCGTGCCAATACGCATCGTTGGCCTGGGCGCGATGCAGCAGATCGTGCATCGACGCGGTCTGCTGCCCGGCCGGCAGCCGCGCGAGCCGTGCCGAGAGCTCGAGCATGCGCTTCTGCATCCAGTTCGCTTCCGGGTAGCGGCTCATGAAGTTGCGCCAGATCCCGCCACGGATGAACGGCCGGTGCCGGTCCGTCGTCCCTTCGCGCTTGGCGCGCTCGATGAGTTCGGCATAGATGTCGGCCCGCGATGCATTGAGCGTCCATTCGCCCATCTCGGCGTACGAGGTGGTCGGCAGATACACGATGCCCCGCGTGCGCTCCTCACGGTGGAAGTCGCCGAAATGCCGCGGCCGTATCGTCGGCGACGCCAGCACGCCTTCGATGAAGTGCTCCAGCCACTTCTTCTCGTACACCCACTCGTAGGTTTCGGGCCAGACGCCGAACTTCTCGATGTCGTCGAAGTAGATCGCGGCGGTGGCGCCGCCGGTCTCGGCGAGGGACTCGATGTAGCGCACGGTCTCGTCGGCCGGAGCGAACGGGAGCCGGTAGCGGAGCTGTTCGGAAATCGGGAACAGGTCGAGGCGCCGGCCATCGTCCTCGGTGCTGAAATAGCCGGACAGTTCACCGGGCTCGCGACCGGCACAGAGGAAGTGGTAGTCGTCCACGGTCACGTAGTCGAGCCCGGCATCGGCGAGCGACGCGACCACGGTGGCCTCCCAGACGCGTTCAGTTAGCCACGCGCCGCGCGGGCGCTGCCCGAACGCCCGCTCGAGTCGGTCGCCGAGCGCGTCGAGCTGGCGCAGCCGGTCGCGTGCCGGAATCGCCGCGAGCACAGGTTCCATGTCGCCCCCGCCGAACACTTCGGCCTGCCGCCGCGCCACCATTTCGGCCAGCAGCGCCATGTCCTCCGGAAACCGTTCCAGCAGGAGCGCCAACAGCCAGCCGCTGAAGTGGATCGCGAAGCGGAACTCGGGGTAGGCGAAGACCGTCCGGATGAACGGTCCGTAGGAGCGCGCGTGCGCGTCGTCCACCACCTCAATGAAGTTGCCGGCAGGCTGGTGTGCGTGAACGCCGAACAGCAGCGAAACGGATCGGTTCATGGCGGTATCGGGCGGCGGTATCGGGGGTGCGGGACGCGAAGCGATCGGCCGGTCAGGACGCGCGCCGCATGGCGCCCGTGCTCGCGCCGGCGTTGCCGCCCCGGCTTACCGTCGTGTCGAGTGCCGACGGCGGTTCGAGCTTTAGCAGGCGATAGAGATGCGAGAGGTTGGCGCGATAGACCTGGTCCATGGCGAGGACCGATTCCGGCGGGTTGTAGTCGCCGAACCACCAGGTCCAGTCCGACCCTTCGCACACCGCGAGCTGCCGCGTTGCCAGCGCGAGCTCCCCGGCATCGAGCTGACCGCCGCGGGTGACGAGGTCGAAGCAGCGCTTCGCCTCGCACAGCAGGTCCCAGGCGGCGTTCTTGTCGTGGTGCCCGATCCAGGTCGACAGGTTGCCGTAGACCCAGCTGCCGGCAACGACGTGGTCGAGGCTGCCGAACCCGGCCGGCGCCGTCGCGTCAAGGTATTCGGTGAACGTGCGCAGGCGGATCGACGGGTGCGCCGCCAGTGCGGCATACAGGCCATCCAGGAAGTAGAAGCCGTTGTAGGGGTAGTACTCCCAGGCATTCTCGCCGTCGAGGATCACGCTCACCAGCGGCGTGGCGCCTGCCGGCGCGGCCGCCGCGATCCGTTCGAGCTCGCCGACGAAGGCGGTCGCTGCGGCATCGCCGGGCCAACGCGAATATTCGAAGCCGATCAGGTCCGACAGATGGTCGTCGCGGAAGAAGCCCACAAGATCGGTTCCGCACAGGCGGTAGCCGCGATATAGCCACTCGTCCGCCGGGTGTTGCAGCGACGCCATCGCTTCCAGGCTGTTGGCGAGCACGGCAGCGCCGGTGGCGGTCCAGCGGATGCCGTGCGGCGGGAGCATTCGCAGAAAGGCGTCAGACACCGCGCCTTCCGCCGGCCACAGTCCCGACGGGTTGGCACCGAACCGGCGACGATGCGATTCGACGGCCGAGCACAGGTGCTCGCCGAGTCGCTCCGCCCCGCCGGGATAGTGATCCGCGCGCGGCATCCGGGCATCCGGCTGCGCTTCCCGCGCGGCGCCGAAGTCGAGCAGCAACGGCGCCAGCGGATGGTAGTGGGGCGTCGATGACAACTCGACCTGGCCGCGCTCTGCCAGCCGGCGCCAGCGCGGCAGCAGGTTGCGCACGGTGTCGCCGATGACTGCCAGCAGGAGGCGGCGATCGTCCAGGGTGAAGCCCTGGCCCTTCGACATCAACTGCACCAATTCCGGACGGGTCCGTCGCACGGTTTCTCCGGTCCAGGCCAGGTGATACCAGGTGAGCAGATCCGCGTAATACTGGCCGGACAGGTACTCGAGACTGGCGCGCCCGAGGCCTTCGGCGAAGCGGAACAGGTCGAGCAGGCGGCGATAGGCCGGGAACGGGTCGACCATTTTTTCGTGATGCGCCCGGAAGCAGCGATCCAGGATCAGTGCACGTTCTTCTGCGGAAGCGGTTCCGGGGTTGTCGCTCGCCAGCGCTCGCAGGAGCGGATCGCGCAGCCGTCCACTGGCGAACTGCTCGCCGTAATCCTCCAGCTGGTCGAGGAGGATCGGCACGAAATTGACCACCACGCGCACCTGCGGATGCCGCTCAAGATGCGCAGCCATGTCGGCGTAGTCTTTGATCGCGTGCAGGTAGACCCAGGGCAGACGGAAGTCGCCGGTCGCGACGTCGCGGAAATCCGGCTGATGCATGTGCCAGAGCAGAACGAGATTCAGCGGCTTGCCAGTGGTCATCGAGAAACAGGGGTCGAGAGGCGCGGAGAGGTGTTGCGGTCAGCGTTGGCGGTACACCTCCTGGCCCAGCATCTCGGGCGTGACGAGCGTCACGCCCTGTTCCGTGACGTGGAAGCGTTTCCGATCCTCGACCGGGTCGTAGCCGACCGACAGGCCTTCCGGCAGCTTGCAGCTCTTGTCGACGATGCAGCGGCGCAGGCGCACCGACCGTTCCACCGTGACCGACGGCAGCAGTACGGAGTCCTCGACGTTGGCGAAACTGTTGACGTGCACGTTGGAGAAAAGCACCGACCGCGCCACTCGGCCGCCGCTGATGATGCAGCCGCCCGACACGAGCGAATCGACCGCGAAGCCGCGCCGGTTCTCGTCGTCGAAGACGAACTTGGCCGGCGGGAGTTGCTGCTGGTGAGTCCAGATCGGCCAGTTCTCGTCGTACATGTTGAGGTCGGGCTCGATCGCGGCGAGGTCGAGATTGGCCGCCCAATAGGCATCCACGGTGCCGACGTCGCGCCAGTACGGTTCGTCTCCGGGTGCGCTGCCGACGCAGCTGTCGGCGAATCGATGTGCGAACACGCGGTAGCGGGGCACCAGGTAGGGGATGACGTCCTTGCCGAAGTCATGGCTGGAACTGGGCGTGAGCGTGTCGCGCTCCAGTTGCTCATAGAGGAAGCGAGCGTTGAACACGTAGATTCCCATGCTGGCAAGGGCGAGCCCCGGCTTGCCGGGAATTTGTGCCGGATGTTCCGGTTTTTCTTCGAACTGCGCCACGCGCCACTGGTCGTCGACGCCCATCACGCCGAAGGCCGTAGCGTCGGCAACCGGAACCTCGAGACAGGCCACGGTGAGGTCCGCGTCGCGGGCGACGTGGTCCGCGATCAGACGGCCGTAGTCCATCTTGTAGATGTGGTCGCCGCCGAGGATGAGCACGTGGGTCGGATCGTTGGCACGCAGGATGTCGAGGTTCTGGTACACCGCATCCGCGGTTCCGGCGTACCAGCCTTCGTCCAGACGCTGCGACGCCGGCAGCACGTCGATGAATTCATCGAAGCGCCCGTCGAGGAAGCTCCAGCCGCGCTGGATGTGCCGGATCAGGCTGTGGGCCTTGTACTGTGTGGCCACGCCGATGCGCCGGACGTCCGAATTGACGCAGTTGGAGAGCACGAAATCGACGATCCGGAACTTGCCGCCGAACGGGACCGCCGGCTTGGCGCGCCAGTCGGTGAGGTGCTTGAGGCGGCTGCCCTTGCCGCCGGCCAGGATCAGGGCATAGGTGCCCTTGGTCAGTCTGGAGAAGACGCGAATCGCAGGGGTGCTGGCCATGTTTGGCGCGGTTCCTCGGGTCCTGCCTCGATTGAGCGGCGCGGATGCGTCCGCCACTTCCTATAATAGCGCCCCAACGACCGAAGGCGAGGCGCCTCTGCGGCAGCCTCGATCAACGTGACCGATCCCCGCGTTCGTGCCCTGCTCGATGCCCGCCTGCATGAACCCCAAGCCCTGCTCGGCGTGCATGCGGAGAACGACGGCATTGTCGTCCGGCACTTCGATCCGCACGCGGCGTCGGTGTGGCTGAAGACTACCGCGGCATTCGACCCGATGACGCGGGTCGACGTCGGGCTGTTCGAATGGCGTGGACGTCAAAGGCCGCCCGCGCCGCTGACGCTGCGAGTCGAGTACGGCGGCCAGCCTCCGTTCGAGGTGCGAAGCCCGTACGCGTTTGCCCCCGAGATCTCCGCCGACGACCTGTATCTCTTCAATGAGGGGCGGCAATTGCAGGCCTGGCGGATGCTGGGGGCGCAGGTACGCGATCGCGACGGGACCGTGGGCGTCCGGTTCGGCTGCTGGGCGCCGAATGCGGAGCGGGTCAGCGTCGTCGGCGATTTCAATGGTTGGGACGGTCGGCGTCACCCGATGCAGACGCACGGCGCCAGCGGTGTCTGGGAGCTGTTCGTGCCGGGGATGCTGCCGGGCGACCTGTACAAGTTCGAGATCCGCAATCGTGCCGGGCAGGTCCTGATGAAGGCCGATCCCTACGCGCTGCAGTTCGAACCGCGTCCCAGCACAGCCGCCCGGGTGGCCGCGCCCGCTGCGCATGCATGGGAGGACGCCGCGTGGCTGGCCGACCGTGCCGGTCGCGACTGGCTGCACACGCCCTTGAACGCCTATGAGGTGCATGCCGGCTCCTGGCGTCGCCATCCGGACGGACGCGTCTACAGCTACCGGGAACTGGCAGACGCGCTGGTGCCCTACCTCGTCGACATGGGCTATACCCACGTCGAGCTGATGCCCCTGTCGGAACACCCCCTGGACGAATCCTGGGGTTACCAGGCCACGGGCTACTTTGCGCCGACCAGCCGCTTCGGGTCGCCGGACGACCTGCGCGCGTTCGTCGACGCCTGCCACAGCGCGGGCATCGGCGTGATCCTCGACTGGGTGCCCGGCCATTTTCCGCAGGATTCGTGGGCGCTGGCGCGGTTCGACGGCACCGCGCTGTACGAGCACGAGGACCCGCGCCTGGGCGTCCACAAAGACTGGGGCACGCACATCTTCAACTACGGCCGCAGCGAGGTGAAGAGCTTCCTGCTGTCGTCGGCGGCCTACTGGCTGTCCGAATTCCATTTCGACGGCCTGCGCGTGGACGCCGTGGCCTCGATGCTCTATCTCGACTATTCCCGAGCCGCGGGAGAATGGCTGCCCAACCGATTCGGCGGGCGCGAGAACCTCGATGCCATCGAGTTCCTGCGCGAGCTGAACACGATGGTGCACCGCGATTTTCCCGGTGCGCTCACGTTTGCCGAGGAGTCCACCGCGTGGCCGATGGTCTCGCGCCCAACCTATGTCGGTGGGCTGGGTTTCTCGATGAAATGGAACATGGGGTGGATGAACGACACCCTGGCTTATCTGGAGCACGACCCGGTGCACCGGCGGTTCCATCACGACAAGCTCACCTTCGGGCAGCTCTATGCGTACAGCGAGAATTTCCTGCTGCCGTTGTCGCACGACGAGGTGGTGCACGGCAAGCGCTCGCTGCTCGACAAGATGCCGGGCGACGTCTGGCAGAAGTTCGCGAACCTGCGGCTCCTGCTGTCGCAGCAGGCCACGGCGCCGGGCCGCAAGCTCATGTTCATGGGCGGCGAGTTCGGCCAGTGGCGCGAGTGGCGCGTCGGCGCCGAGCTCGACTGGTTCCTGCTGGCCGAGGATGGGCATGGTGGCATCCAGCGCTGTGCGCGCGATCTCAACCATCTCTATCGCGACCTGCCCGCATTGCACGAGCTCGATTTCGAAGGCAGCGGCTTCGCGTGGATCGATTGCCACGATGCCGACCAGTCGGCGATCAGCTACCTCCGGCGCGCCCGCGACGGCGGATTCGCGATCGTGGTGCTCAATTTCACGCCGATCCCCCGTACCGGGTACCGCATCGGGGTGCCGCAGGGCGGCGCCTATCGCGAAGCCTTCAACAGCGACTCGCGCCACTACGGCGGCAGCGATCTCGGCAACGGGCCGGGCCTCGAGGCGCAGGATCGGCCGTGGATGGGGTTGCCGCAATCCCTGGTCATGACGCTGCCGCCGCTCGCGGCCGTGATCCTGGTGCCCGCATGAAGGTGCTGTTCGCGACATCCGAGGCGGTGCCGCTGGTCAAGACCGGCGGCCTCGCCGACGTCAGCGGCGCGCTGCCGACGGCGCTGCGGGCCGCCGGGGTCGACATGCGCCTGCTCATGCCGGGCTACGGACCGGTGATCGAATGGATCGAGGGCCGTGCCAAGACCGTGGCGGAGTTCGGATTCGCGCCGTTTCCGCGCGCGCGCCTGCTGTCGGCGGCGATGCCGTCCGGCGTTCCGCTGCTGGTTCTCGACTGTCCCGAGCTGTATGCGCGCGTCGGCGGGCCCTACCACCAGCCCGGCGGCGACGACTGGCCGGACAACGACGTCCGCTTCGGACTCCTGTCGCGGGTCGCGGCGGCGCTCGCCCGGGCCGATTCCCCGATCGATTGGCGGCCCGACGTGCTCCACTGCAACGACTGGCAGACCGGCCTTGCCCCCGCTTTCCTCGCGCATCAGCCGGGGGCACACGCGCCGGTGCTTCTGACGATCCACAATCTGGCCTACCAGGGCATCTTCCTGCCGGGGGCGCTCACGCGGGTCGGTCTGACCTGGGACGCATTCCGGCTGGACGGGGTCGAGTTCCACGGCAAGGTGTCGTTCCTCAAGGGGGGGCTCCAGTACGCCGACCGCCTGTCGACGGTCAGCCCGACCTATGCGCGGGAGATCCAGCATGAGCCGCTCGGCTTCGGCCTGCAGGGCCTGCTGTCGTGGCGGGCGAAGCAGCTCACCGGCATCCTGAACGGCATCGACACCGAGGTCTGGAATCCCGCTGCCGACGAGCTGATCCCGCGCCGCTACAAGGCGGCGACGCTGGCGCGCAAGAACGACAACAAGCGCGCCCTGCAGGATCGCTTCGGGCTCGAACATTCGGTGTCGACGCCGCTGTTGGGCATGGTGAGCCGCTTCACCTACCAGAAGGGCCAGGATCTGCTGCTTGCCGTCGCCGAGCGCATCCTCGAGCTGCCGGTGCAGCTGGCGATCCTCGGTTCCGGCGACCCGACCCTCGAGAGCGCGTTCCGCGATCTCGCACAACGACACCCGGGGCGGGTCGGCGTGCAGGTCGGTTTCGACGATGCACTATCACACCTCATCGAGGCCGGCGCCGATGCCTTCCTGATGCCTTCCCGCTACGAGCCGTCGGGGCTGAACCAGATGTACAGCATGCGCTACGGCACCCCGGTGATCGCCCATGCGACCGGCGGTCTGGTGGACACGATCACCGACCACTCGCCAGCGACGGTGGCGTCGGGAACCGCCTCGGGCTTCCTGTTC
>JAYTTO010000270.1:0-3454 GCA_043744975.1 Betaproteobacteria bacterium
GACCGAAGGAAGGCTGGGGGGATGTCTGCGGAAATTGTATCCATGAGACGCCATCGCATCGCCGCCATCCCCGGGGACGGCATCGGCACGGAGGTAATCGGCGCCGGCCTGGAGGTGCTGTCGACCCTCGCGGCCGTACAGGGCGACTTCGCCCTCGACGTCGAGCACTTCCCCTGGGGTAGCGACTACTACCTCCAGCACGGGCTGATGATGCCCGGGGACGGCCTCGACCAACTGCGCCGGTTCGACGCCATCTACTTCGGCGCCGTCGGCTCGCGCGAGGTGCCGGACCACGTCTCGCTTTGGGGGCTGCGGCTCGCCATCTGCCAGGGCTTCGACCAGTACGCCAACGTCCGGCCGACGCGCATCCTGCCCGGCATCGAATCGCCGCTGAAACTGTCGCGTCCGGAGGCGATCGACTGGGTGATCATCCGCGAGAACAGCGAAGGCGAATACGCCGGCCAGGGCGGGCGCTCGCACCGCGGACACGAGGCCGAAGTCGCGACCGAGGTGGCGATCTTCACCCGCGTCGGCGTGACCCGCATCATGCGATTCGCGTTCGCGCTGGCGCGGTCGCGCCCGCGCCGCCACCTGACGCTGGTCACCAAGTCCAATGCGCAGCGCCACGGCATGGTGATGTGGGACGAGATCTTCCACGCCACGGCGGCCCAGTTTCCGGACATCACCACCGACCGCGAACTGGTCGATGCCGCCACCACCCGGATGGTGCTCAAGCCCGAGTCGCTGGATGTGATGGTCGCCACCAACCTCCATGCCGATATCCTGTCGGACCTCGCTGCCGCCCTGGCCGGCAGCCTGGGCATCGCCCCCACCGCCAACCTCAATCCGGAGCGCCGCTTCCCGTCCATGTTCGAGCCGATCCACGGTTCCGCCTTCGACATCACCGGGCGCGGTATCGCCAATCCAGTCGCCACGTTCTGGACCGGCGCCATGCTGCTCGAACATCTGGGCGAAGCCCGTGCAGCCGCCCGCCTGATGGGGGCGATCGAGGTCGTCACGGCCGCGCGCGTATTCACGCCCGATCTGGGCGGCACCGCCACCACAGCCGACGTCACCCGGGCAGTGGTTGCGGCCCTGCAGCGCCCTGTTCATGCCTGATCCTGGCTGTCACCGCTCCGGCAGAATGGTCAGACTGGTCTCGTTGCGCCACAATATGCCGGTCGCCTGAAATTCCCCGGAGCTTGTCGATGGATCGAGACGAAGGCCATCTTCAGTTTCAGACGCCGGCCGGCACCGCCGCGCACGGCAGCATCACCGCTATCGAGCGCAGCCTGCTGAGCAAGCTGCTGGAGGCGTGCGGCTATCCGTCGATCCGGATCGCCCTCTGGACCGGCCAGGAAATCGCCAGCGGTAACCAGCCGCCGATCGCCCGCCTCGTGATCCACGACCGGGGGGCGCTGTTGCGTATGCTGGTCAACCCCGAGCTGTTCACCGGCGACGACTACAGCGCCGGCCGCATCGACGTCGAAGGCGACCTGGTCGGTTTTCTCGATTCGGTCTACCTGGGTCTCGATGCGCTGCCCGACAAATCGGTCAAGGCCCGCTTCCTGCGGTGGCTCAACCGGCCGCGCGCCAATACGCTGGCCGGCTCCAAGGCCAACATCCATCACCATTACGACCTCGGCAACGACTTCTACAAGCTCTGGCTCGACACCGCGCGCATGCAGTACACCTGCGCCTATTACCCGCGCCTCGACATGACCATCGAGGAAGCGCAGATCGCCAAGCTCGATCACGTCGCCCGCAAGCTCCAGATCAAGCCGGGCGACGTGGTGTACGAGGCCGGCTGCGGCTGGGGGGGGCTGGCGCGCCATCTGGCGCAGCACTACGGCGTTGCCAAGGTGCGGGCGTTCAACATCTCGCAGGAGCAGGTGAAGTTCGCCCGTGAACGGGCCCAGGCCGAAGGACTCTCCGACCGGGTCGAGTACGTGCTCGACGACTACCGCAACATGGACGGCAAGTGCGACGCCTTCGTGTCGGTGGGCATGCTCGAGCACGTCGGGGTCGACAACTACCCGGCGCTGGGCGATGTCATCGATCGCGTGCTCAAGCCCGGCGGCCGCGGCCTGATCCACTCGATCGGCCGCAATCGCTCCGCCCCCATGAACGCGTGGATCGAGAAGCGCATCTTCCCGGGCGCCTATCCCGCCACCCTGGCCGAGATGATGGCGATCTTCGAGGGTAACGAGTTCTCGGTGCTGGACGTCGAGAACCTGCGACTGCACTACGCGGCCACGCTCCAGGCCTGGCTCGACCGCTACGAGCAGCACACCGACGAGATCCGGCGCATGTACGACGAGCGCTTCGTCCGCATGTGGCGCCTCTATCTGGCCGGCTCGAAGGCCTCGTTCCTGATGGGATCGCTGCAACTGTTCCAGATCGTGTTCGCCCGGCCGCGCGACAATTCGATTCCCATGTCTCGCGAGCATCTTCACCCCAACTCATGACCAACACCGAAATCCTGATCGTCGGCGGCGGCCCCGCGGGTTCCACCTGTGCCTGGAAACTGCGGCGCGCCGGCATCGAGGCCACCATCCTCGACAAAAAAGTGTTCCCGCGTGACAAGATCTGCGCCGGCTGGGTGACGCCCGCGGTGGTCGAGGAGATCCGCTTCGACATCGACGACTACCGCGCCGGCGGCCGCACATTGCAGCCGATCACCGGCTTCATCACCGGCCTGATCGGCGGCAAGGAAGTCCGTTCCGAATATCAGAAGCCGGTGAGCTACGGCATCCGGCGCTACGAATTCGACGCCTACCTGCTGGAGCGCTCGGGTGCGAAACTCGCCGATGCCGCGGCCCTCAAGACCATCGAACACGGCAACGGCCGGTGGATTGCCAATGGCAACATCGAAGCCAAAGTGGTGATCGGTGCCGGCGGGCACTTCTGCCCGGTGGCGCGCTCGATCGGCGCGCAACTCGGCCAGTCCGAAACCATCGTCGCCGCTCAGGAAATCGAGTTCCCCATGACCGAGGCGCAGCAACGCGACTGTCTCGCCGAAGCGCATGTGCCCGAGCTCTATTTCTGCGCAGACCTCAAGGGCTACGGCTGGGTGTTCCGCAAGGGCGACTTCCTCAACGTCGGCCTGGGCCGCGAAGACAATCACCGGCTGGCCGAGCACGTGGCGTCATTCGTCCAGTGGCTCAAGTCGAAACGCAAGGTGCCGCAAGACATGCCGGAGAAATTCGGCGGCCACGCCTACCTGCTATACAACCACGCGCCACGGCCGCTGGTGGCCGAGGGTGCGCTGCTGATCGGCGACGCCGCCGGGCTGGCCTATCCGCAGAGCGGCGAGGGCATCCGCCCTGCGGTCGAATCGGCGATCTTCGCCGCCGAGACGCTCATCGATGCCAAGGGCGACTACCGCCGCGAGCGGCTCGCCTCCTATGAAACCAAGATGGTCCAGCGGTTCGGTGCCCGCCAGGCCAAGAGC
>JAYTTO010000271.1:0-2825 GCA_043744975.1 Betaproteobacteria bacterium
GGCTCGCCCTCGCGCCAAACGCGTATCGACGCCGCAGCCATCAATAGGTGAGTGTCTTGCGTGTTCGATGTCTTTGCCTCAGTGGCTTCGCGAACAGGCGGAGCACTGACCGTTTTGAGCTGGCGCCAGTGCGTACCAAGCGGTGGCCGTCAGTAACACGGTTGCCCAGACGAAGGTCGATGACTTGCCTGGCTTGCCGTCATGGTCCATCTCGAGCCCTCCGATCTGACGCCGGCCAAGTGCCGGCACCACATCATCGCAACGGGCTCGGCGAAGAACATCCCCAAATCGAGGGACGCAAAAGGCCCCCGGCGCTCGCGGCGTACGGTTTGAGCGTCTATCTTTGATGCAGCCGCCCGGACAACTCTGGTCGCGCTTCAACGGAGTACGAAATCATGGCAAGCTCAAGCAACGACGACGCGCCGCGGCACATGCACGGCGGCGCGGGAACATCGGGCGATGCCGGGGGCGATGACTGCGACACAGCGGGCCCGCCGCTCGAAGTTCGCACCGAGCCCTTCGGCCCCGACCAGCAGCGGATCGATCAGGCGATCGCCGCGCTGCTCGCGCATCCTCAGCTTCAGAAGCACCTCGTGGCAGGCGAACACCGCCTGCTGCAATTCGCGCTCGAGCACGATGGGCAGTCTGCGGACTGCACGCGGCATGGCGACAAGCGCGTCGACGCCTGCACGCCCGACCGCTTTGTCGCGAGCATCTACGACTACACCGAGAATCGGGTGCTCGAAGTCCGCGGCCAGCTTCACGCGCTGGACCGGCAGGCACCCGGCGCGGTCGAGACTCAATGGCTGGGCCATCAGCCGCTGCCCAGCGGCGACGAGTTCACCGCCGCCGTGGAGATCGTGCGCCACGAGCGCGACCTGCGCGAGAGGATTGCCAGTGGTGAGGTTTCAATCTTCCGGCCGATGCCGCCGTTCATCGACCGACAGTTGCCCGACGGTCGCGTCGAACGCACCTTGACGGTCGGGCTTCGGTCGACGCGAGCCGCCGCGCCGTTCCATGAAGTCGTCGCCGTCAGCATGTTCGACCGGCGCGTCATCCGCGAACGGATCGACGGCTTGGTGCACCCCGGCGAGCGAGTCTGCGAGCCGCCCCCGGGGCGTGACCCCTCCGTCCCCGGCGGAGGCCTGACCGGCCAATGCTGGGTGACCGTGACGAGCGGGGGACAAACGCTGTGGCGCTTCCTCGCGGTGCGGCCGGGGGCATCGTCAGGCACCAACGGCTCGGGCATCGAATTGAAGTATGTCGACTACCGCGGCAAGCGCGTGCTGTTCCACGCCCATGTGCCGATCCTCAACGTCGAGTACGGCGCCGACGGGCAGGCCATCAATTGCGGCCCGACCTACCGCGACTGGCAGAACTCGGAGACGCCGTTTGAAGCCAACGGCGCGGCCGTGGCGCCTGGCTTCGTGCTGTGCCCGCAGCCGGCGCGAACGATCATCGACAACGGCACCGATAGCGGCAATTTCGCGGGAGTGGCTATCTTCGTCGACGGGCAAGAAGTGGTGTTGGTGAGCGAAATGCAGGCCGGCTGGTATCGCTACATCACGGAATGGCGCTTGCATGCCAACGGTACGATCCGCCCCCGCTTCGGCTTCGCCGGAACCGAGAACCGATGCACCTGCCACCTGCACACGCACCATGTCTACTGGCGGCTCGACTTCGATATCCGCACGCCGAGCCACAACGTCGTCGAAGAGTTCAACGACCCGCCGATCATCGGCAACAGCCATTGGCACACCAAGCAATTCGAAATCCGGCGGTCACGCGACGCGGCGCACAAGCGCAAGTGGCGCGTGCGCAATACGCTGAGCGGCGAGGCCTACAGCATCGTCCCGGGCCCGCACGACGGAACGCCGACGCCCTATGGCGTGGGTGACCTGTGGGTGCTGCGTTACCACCCCGGCGAGATCGACGACGGCCAAGGCTTCACGCGCGACCCGGCCCTGAGCCGAGCCCATCTGGAGCGATTCATGTTGCCGCCCGAATCCGTCGTCGACACCGACGTCGTCGTCTGGTACGCCGGGCACTATGTGCACGATGCCGGCATCGAAGTCGGCAACCGGGTCGGGCCGGATCTGATTCCCTCAGGGTGGTAGCCGACGCGAACGCTAGGGCTCATCACGTCGCCGCTTGCAGCAGCAGCGTCATTCGGCGCGCCGCAATTTGGCTGTCGTAGTAGCCGGGCGCCAACCGTGTCTCGGTGAACCCTAACCACCTGATTTTCTACCTGCCGCACCCAGACGGCGTGTCGGTTGTTCGCGTCCTGCATGCCTCGCGCGACTGGTGGAGCCTGCTGAACATCGACGGCGCCAGTTCGTCAGCAAGCTGACGGTCGCTGCATCCGGGCCTGCCTCTATCGGCTTCTCGTCGATGTTCGCAGCGCCGCCCTGCCTCCCGAAATTATCCTGCGAGGCTGCCCGATCCACCACGGCCCCATGTCATAGAGGGCATCGCCCGCACACGGTTTGCGGTACAGCTCCGCGATTGACACCGCGTCAGTGATGCAGACTGCGGGCGCAGCTGGCCAGATCGCACAGTGTCATCGTCAGCGACTGCCCGTCTTCGGCACCAGGTCCATGCGCCCAGTCGATTCACTTGCGGGAGACCTTCAAGGCGCATCGGTCGAAAGCAACAGCGCCGCAAGGCGCACGGCCACTTCGAGATACCGAGGCCGCTGGCCGAACAGTTCGGCGTCGCTCCGCGAGAGCGCGCGCTTCATGAAGCAAGCGATAGGCGTTGTCGCTCATTTTCGAGGTCCCTTCACTTGATGCGAACCAATGCGGCCGCATCGGCGGCCGACACTC
>JAYTTO010000272.1:0-1725 GCA_043744975.1 Betaproteobacteria bacterium
GCCATTGCGCCCGACGAGGGTTGTACCCGCAGCTATCCGGTGCGGATCGATGCAGGCGTCGTCTACCTGCAGCTCGCGACGGAGGCGCCGCCCTAAGCTCCCGGGGCGGTCGCTTCCCCGATCAGGGAGGCAGCTCGCCCGGGGCGCCCCGGCGCTTACCCGGCACCTACACAGTTCAGGAGAACACCATGCTGCAAAAAACAGGAGCTTTGCTCCTGCTGGGGACCGTCTTTGCCTCGATTTCGATGGCGGCGGAGGTTCCGCCGGCGCCGGCGGAAGCGGAATCGCTGACGCAGGCCGTGACCGGCGGCCGGTTGCTGCTCAACCTGCGACCGCGCTTCGAACAGGTGCAGCAGGACGGTAAACGCGAGGATGCCGAAGCCTTCACCAACCGCCTGCTGGCGGGATGGCAGACGTTGCCGTTCCACGGGTTCTCGCTCACGGCCGAGGTGATCAACGTCTCGCGGCTGGGCGAGCAGAACTACAACGACACGCCGGTGCCGTCGCCGCGGTTTCCGACCGTGGCCGATCCCGAGATCACCGACATGAACCAGTTGTTCGTCGACTACACCGGCCTGCCGCAGACGCTGGTGCGCTTCGGCCGCCAGTCGCTCAAGCTCGACAACACGCGCTTCATCGGCAATGTCGAGTTCCGCCAGGTGATGCAGGTGTTCAACGGGCTCTACGTCGAGAACAGGAGCCTGCCGAACGTCGATCTCGACTACGGCCATTTCGACCGCGTCCGGAACGTGTTTGCTCAACAATCGCAGACCGACATCGATCTGCTGCGCGCGGCCTGGACCTTCATGCCCAACAACCAGGCAGTGGCATTCGCGTACTTCCAGGACCAGCCCAATACCGGGCAGGCCACGGGATTCGCGAACAACTCGAACGCGATCACCGGCGTGCGCCTCAACGGCGCGGTGCCGCTGGCGGGCGCGTGGAAGGTGCTCTACACCGGGGAAGCGGCGCGCCAGGACTCGCATGCGGGCGGCGACACGCGGATCAACGCCAACTACACGCGCCTCGGCGGCGGCATCGGCTGGGACAAGACGTTCGTCCGTGGCGACTACGAGCGGCTCGGCAGCAATGGTGGCCAGTACGGTTTCCAGACGCCGCTCGGCACCAATCACCTGTTCCAGGGCTGGGCCGACCAGTTCCTCACGACGCCCAAGACCGGCATCCGCGATGCCTGGGTCAGCGCCGGCACCTCGTTCCACAATGTGACGGTGTATACGGAATATCACCGGTTCGATGCCGACTTCGGTGCCGCGAGGTACGGTCGCGAATGGGATCTGGGGGTGACCTATCCGTTCCTGAAGCAGCTCCTCGGCAAGATCGAGTACGCCAACTTCATGGAAGGCGACGTGCTCAAGCCGGCGACGGCCCGCAAGCGCGACCTGCAGAAGCTCTGGGTCACGCTGGTGTACAGCTACTGATGGACGCGCCGGCGATGGGAGTTCCCGACCTGAGCGGGGCAACGGTCGCGCTGCTCGAAGCACGTGCCGCGCATCAGGTCGCCGCGCTGATGCGACGGTATGGCGCGCGACCGCTGTCCGCACCGGCACTGGCGGAGATACCGGTGATCGAGCCCGACGCCGTGGCGGCCCTGATCGACCAGGCCGGACGGCGGCCGCCGAAGCTCGCGCTGTTCCAGACCGGGACCGGAACCCGGGTCCTGTTCGACGTCGCCCGCGAGCAGGGCATCGATGCGGCGCTCGCCGC
>JAYTTO010000273.1:0-4309 GCA_043744975.1 Betaproteobacteria bacterium
CTTCTGGTCTTCGCGCATGTGCCGCAGCAGGTAGTGCTGGATGCGGTGCCACGCGCCCTGGTTGCCGGGCTCCTCCTGGCACCACACGATCTCGGCGGCGTTCGGATAGCGCGCGATCTCGGCCGCGAAGTCCTCGTGCGGGAACGGATAGAGCTGTTCGATGCGCACCACCGCGACGTCCTTGATCTTGCGTTCGCGGCGCGAGGCCAGCAAGTCGTAGAAGATCTTGCCGCTGCAGAACACGACGCGCTTCACGTCCTTCGGCTTGATCGCCTCCACCTCCGGAATCACCGGCATGAACCGGCCCTTGGCGAGGTCCTCCAGCGACGAGACTGATTCCTTGTGGCGCAGCATGCTCTTCGGACTCATGATAACGAGCGGCTTGCGGTACGAACGCAGCATCTGCCGGCGCAGCAGGTGGAACATCTGCGACGGATTCGACGGCACCACCACCTGCATGTTGTAGTCGGCGCAGAGCTGGAGAAAGCGCTCGGGCCGCGCCGACGAATGCTCCGGGCCCTGGCCCTCGTAGCCGTGCGGCAGCATCAGCACCAGGCCGCACAGGCGGCCCCATTTCACTTCGCCGGAGGCGATGAACTGGTCGATGACGACCTGCGCGCCGTTGACGAAGTCGCCGAACTGCGCTTCCCAGACCACGAGTTCGCCCGGCTCGGCGGTGGCATAGCCGTACTCGAAGCCGAGCACGGCCTCCTCGGACAGCGTGGAGTCGATCACCACGAAGTCGGGCTGGTTCTCGGCGATCTTCTGCAGCGGCACGAAGGTGCCCGAATCCCAGCGCTCGCGGCTCTGGTCGTGCAGCACCGCGTGACGGTGGAAGAAGGTGCCCCGGCCGGAATCCTGGCCCGAGAGGCGCACGCCGTGGCCTTCCTTCAGCAGCGTCGCGTAGGCCAGCGTCTCGGCCATGCCCCAGTCGAGCGGCAGCTTGCCCAGGCCCATCTGGCGGCGATCGGCGATGACCTTCTCGACGCGCGGATGCAGCTGGAAGTCCGGCGGCAGCGTGGTGAGGCGTTCGGCCAGCGCCTGCAGCGTCTCGACCGGCACGCCGGTGTTCACGGGCTGCGTCCACGGCACGTTGTGGAACGGCGCCCAGTCGACCTGGAACGGCGGCTTGAAGTTGTAGATGATGTTCTTGTTGGTGTGGTGCCCGCCATCCAGCGCGGCGCGGTACGCCTTCACCACGGCATCCTCGTCGCCGGGGCGGATGATCGCCTCGCGCAGCAACCGGTCGGCGTAGAGCTTGCGGGTGCCGGGATGCTGGTTGATGATCTTGTACATCAGCGGCTGGGTGACCATCGGCTCGTCCTGCTCGTTGTGGCCGAGCTTGCGGAAGCACACCAGGTCGACCACGACGTCCTTGCCAAACTGGGTGCGGAAATCGAGTGCGATCTCGGTCGCCAGCACCGCGGCTTCGGGGTCGTCGCCGTTGACGTGGATCACCGGCGCCTCGACCATCTTGGCGACGTCGGAGCAGTAGATCATCGAGCGCGTGTCGCGCGGATCCGAGGTGGTGAAGCCGATCTGGTTGTTGACGATCAGGTGCACCGTACCGCCGGTGCCGTAGCCGCGCGTCTGTGACAGGTTCATGGTCTCCATGACCACACCCTGCCCCGCAAACGACGCGTCACCGTGGATCAGCACCGGCAACACCTGGCGTCCTTCGCGGTCGCGGCGGCGATGCTGGCGCGCCCGCACCGATCCCTCGACCACCGGATTGACGATCTCGAGGTGCGACGGGTTGAACGCCAGCGTCACGTGCATCGGACCGCCGGGCGTCATCACATCGGACGAAAAACCCTGGTGGTACTTGACGTCGCCCGCCGGCAGATCGGCGTGCTTGCCTTCGAATTCGGAGAACAGGTCTTTCGGCAGCTTGCCGAGCGTGTTGACCAGCACATTGAGACGGCCGCGGTGGGCCATGCCGATCACCAGTTCCTGCACGCCGCTCTCGCCGGCACGCTGCAGCAGGTTGTCGAGCATCGGGATGAGGCTGTCGCCGCCTTCGAGCGAGAAGCGCTTCTGCCCGACGTAGCGCGTGTGCAGGTAGCGCTCGAGCGTCTCGGCCGCACTGATGCGCTCGAGCAGGTGGCGCTTCTCGTCCGGCGAATAGCTGGGGCGCGAGCGGACACCCTCGAAGCGCTGCTGGAGCCAGCGCTTTTGCGTAGTGTCGGTGATGTACATGTACTCAAGGCCGATGTTGCCGCAGTACGTTTCCTTGAGCGCCTGGAGGATCTCCTTCAGCGTCATCTGCTCCGGCCCGACCATGGTGCCGGTGTTGAACACCCGGTCCATGTCGTCGACGGTGAAACCGTAGTAGCCCGGGTCGAGCTCGGGGACTTCGGGCTTCTCGAGGCGCTTGAGCGGATCGAGCGTGGCATGCAGCACGCCGAGGAACCGGTAGGAACTGATGAGCTGGAACACGGCCGCCTGCTTGCGGCCCTGTTCGGCCAGTTCGCCCGGCGCCACCTGGGCGCTGGTGCGGCTGCGATCGCGGGCGATGCGCCCGATCAGCTCCCGGACCGGTTCGTGCGGAACGTCGCGCGGTCCGGGCAATACCTGGATCTGGTCGAAGTAGCGCTTCCACTCGGGCGAGACGGCATCCTGGTTCTCCAGGTAGCTCTCGTAGATCTCGTCGATGTAGGGCGCGTTGCCGCCGAACAGATAGGAACCGGACAGCTCGTCTTTCATCACAGGTTGGGTCCTCCCCGGAGAAGTCTTCTTGGACGCGCGCGGTGCCGTCTGGTCTGCGGTGCGGCCGGGCGCGCGCGGGTTCGGTCGGTCAGCCGCGTTCGGCCATCGGCTTCAACTGCCGGGCGACCGCCCCCTGATAGAGCTGGCGCGGACGCCCGATCTTGTACTCGGGATCAGCGATCATCTCGTTTAGCTGGGCGATCCAGCCCACGGTGCGGGCGAGCGCGAAAATGGCGGTGAACAGCGGCACCGGGATGCCGAGCGCCTTCTGCACGATGCCCGAGTAGAAATCGACGTTCGGGTAGAGCTTGCGGGAGACGAAGTAGTCGTCCTCCAGGGCGATCTTCTCGAGCGCCATCGCGAGCTTGAACAGCGGGTCGTCGTGCAGCCCGAGTTCGTTCAGGACCTCGTGGCAGGTCTCGCGCATCAGCTTCGCGCGCGGGTCGTAGTTCTTGTAGACGCGGTGCCCGAAGCCCATCAGGCGAACGGTCGAATTCTTGTCCTTCACCTTGGCGATGAACTCGCCGATCCGGGCCACCCCGCCCATCGCCTGGATGTCGGAGAGCATGTGCAGCGAGGCTTCGTTGGCGCCGCCGTGCGCCGGGCCCCAGAGGCAGGCCACGCCGGCGGCGATCGCCGCGAACGGGTTGGTGCCCGAGGACGCGCACAGCCGAACCGTGGAGGTGGAGGCGTTCTGCTCGTGGTCGGCATGCAGGATGAAGATGCGGTCGAGCGCGCGCACCAGCACGTCGTTGACCTCGTACTCTTCCCACGGCGTGGCGAACCTCATGCGCATGAAGTTGGCCGTGTACGACAGCTTGTTCTGCGGGTAGATGTAGGGCTGCCCGGAGGAATACTTGTAGGCCATGGCCACCAGGGTCGGCATCTTGGCGATCAGGCGGATCGCCGAGATCTCGCGCTGCTCCTGGTCGTGCAGGTTGATCGAATCGGGGTAGAACGCGGACATCGCCCCGACCAGGCCGGTCATGACGGCCATCGGGTGCGCATCGCGCCGGAAGCCGCGCAGGAAGAACTGCATCTGCTCGTTCACCATGGTGTGCTTGGAGACGAGATCGGCGAAATCCGCCTTCTTGGTGGCGTTGGGCGCCTCCCCCTTGAGGATCAGGTAGCAGACCTCGAGGAAGTCGCATTGCCGCGCGAGCTGGTCGATCGGGTAGCCGCGGTAGAGCAGCTCGCCCTTGTCGCCATCGATATAGGTGATGGTCGAATTGCACGACGCCGTGGAGAGGAACCCGGGATCGTAGGTGAATTTCCCGGTGGCCGAATAGAGCTTCCGGATATCGATCACGTCGGGGCCGACGGCGCCCTTGACGATGGGCAGTTCCACCGTCGGCGTGCCGTCGCTGAAGGTGACCGTGGCTCTATGGGCGTCGCTCATTGACCTCTCCGTGGTTCGCAGGGAATCCATTCTAGGGAATTTCGACTCTTCATGCTGCTTTGCATCAAGATGCTTGGGCGCATCAGACTGCTCGCAGGCGGACGAGGAGCCGTTCCTCCTCCGCGTTATCGGCGTGGAGGCGGCCGGACATGAGGTCCCAGAGGTCGTTGTCGGCGTGGGCGAGCAGGTCGACGAAGACCT
>JAYTTO010000274.1:0-1562 GCA_043744975.1 Betaproteobacteria bacterium
CCGTCGATGCGCTCGTAGGGGGCAGGGTCGTCGTGGCTGCCATATAGATGTTTCGCCACGGCGCGGTACAAGGTCTCGTTCACCAGGGTGGACTTGCCGGACCCCGACACCCCGGTGACGCAGACAAACAGGCCTACCGGCAGATCGAGGTCGACACCGCGGAGGTTGTTGCCGCTGGCACCATGCAACTGCAGCGAGTGCCCGGGCCGGGGCGCATGCCGCAGGTCCGGAACGCGGATGCGGCGGGCGCCCGAGAGGAACTGCCCGGTCGGCGATTCCGGGGTATCCATCACTTCCTGCGGCGTGCCGCGCGCCACGACCTCGCCACCATGCGTGCCCGCCCCGGGACCCATGTCGACCACGTAGTCGGCGCTGAGGATGGCCTCGAGGTCGTGCTCCACCATGATCACGGAGTTGCCGAGGTCGCGTAGCCGCAGCAGCGTCTGCAACAGGCGGTCGTTGTCGCGCTGGTGCAGGCCGATCGACGGTTCATCGAGCACGTACATGACACCGGTCAGTCCCGATCCGATCTGGCTGGCGAGCCGGATGCGTTGTGATTCACCGCCCGAGAGCGTGTCCGCGGCGCGATCGAGCGACAGATAGTCGAGGCCCACGTTGACCAGGAAGCCCAACCGCGCGCCGATCTCACGGACGAGCTTGTCGGCGATGGTCTGCCGCGCCCCGGTCAGGCGCAGACCGGCAAAGAAGGCGGCAGCCTCGCTGAGCGGCAGGTGCCCCACGGCGTGGATCGACCGGCCGCCGACGAACACGAAGCGCGCCTCGCGCCGCAGACGCGTGCCTTCGCATTCGGGGCAGGCTGCAACGGTCTGGTAGGAAGCGAGTTCCTCCTTGACCGCCTGCGAGTCGGTTTCGCGAAATCGGCGCTGCAGATTCGGGACGATGCCCTCGAACACGTGCTCGCGCACGTTGCGCCGGCCGCGTTCGCCGATGTAGGTGAAGCGGATCTTCTCGCGTCCCGAGCCATTGAGTACCAGGTCGCGGATACGCTCGTCCAGAGCCACGAACGGCGTCTCGATGTCGAAGGCGTAGTGCGCGGCGAGCGACTCCAGCATCTGGTAGTAGAACTGGTTGCGTCGGTCCCAGCCTTTCACCGCGCCGGACGCGAGCGACAGGTCGGGGAATGCGACCACCCGATGCGGATCGAAGAACGCGACGCTGCCGAGGCCGTCGCAGCGCGGGCAGGCGCCGCTGGGACTGTTGAACGAGAACAGGCGAGGTTCCAGTTCCGGCAGCGAGTAGTCGCAGAACGGGCAGGCGAAGCGCGACGAATATGTGCCCGTCGCCGCGCTGTCCATGTCGACCACGGTTGCGCGCCCGTCGGACAGCCGCAATGCGGTTTCGAACGACTCGGCGAGACGCTGCTTGATGTCGGGCCGGACCTTGACTCGGTCGACGACAACTTCGACCGAGTGCTTGTGCGTCTTCGTGAGCGTGGGCGGCGGATCGAGGTCGACGATCGCCCCGTCCAGGCGCACCCGGACGAATCCCTGTGCCCGCAGGTCGTCGAACACGTCCATCTGTGCACCCTTGCGGTCGGCCAC
>JAYTTO010000275.1:0-4411 GCA_043744975.1 Betaproteobacteria bacterium
TCGGCGAGGGCAACCTCGTCGTCCAGACCCGCGAAGGCAACCTGTACGCGGTGACCGTGCGCTGACGCGCGACCCATGAAGCCCACCGTGGTATTGGTCGGCCGGCCCAACGTGGGCAAGTCGACGCTGTTCAACCGCATGACGCGCAGCCGGGACGCGATCGTCCACGATCTGCCAGGTCTCACCCGCGACCGCCACTACGGCCACGGCCGCCTGGGCGAGAAGCCGCATCTGGTGGTCGACACCGGCGGCTTCGAGCCGGTCGCGAAGGACGGCATCCTGTTCCAGATGGCCCGCCAGACCATGCAGGCGGTGGACGAGGCCGACGCCGTCATCATGCTGGTCGATGGTCGCCAGGGTATGACGCCACAAGATCGCGAAGTCGCCGAGCGCCTGCGGCGCAGTGGCCGCAAGCTGTGGCTGGTGGTGAACAAGGCCGAAGGCATGCGCAGCGAGATTGCCGGCGCCGAGTTCCAGGAGTTGGGGCTGGGCGAGCCGCTTGCGATCTCCGCCGCCCACGGCGACGGCGTGCGCGAGCTGGTCGACCTCGTGCTGGCGGCGATTCCCGAGGGCGAGCCGGAGCCGAAGTCCGATGCTCCCCGCATCGCTGTGGTCGGCCGCCCCAACGTCGGCAAGTCGACGCTGGTCAATGCCATCCTGGGTGAGGAGCGCGTGATCGCCTTCGACCAGCCCGGCACCACGCGCGACAGCATTCACATCGATTTCGAACGCGGCGGCAAGCGCTACACCCTGATCGACACGGCCGGTGTTCGCCGGCGCGGCAAGATCGAGGAGGCGGTCGAGAAGTTCTCCGTCCTGAAGACGCTGCAGGCGATCGAGGATGCCAATGTGGTGATCCTGGTCCTGGATGCCCGGCAGGACGTGTCCGATCAGGATGCGCATATCGCCGGCTTCATCGTCGAGGCCGGCCGTGCGCTGGTGGTCGCGATCAACAAGTGGGAAGGCCTCGACCCCGCGGTCCGGGAGCAGGTGAAACGCGATTTCGCCCGCAAATTGAACTTTCTGGGGTTTGCCCGCGTCCACCAAATTTCCGCGCTGCGGGGGACGGGGTTGGGTTCACTGATGACATCGGTGGACGGCGCATATGCCGCTGCGATGGCGAAACTACCGACCCCGCGCCTCACCCGGGTGCTGGCGGAGGCGGTGGCCAAGCAGCAGCCGCCGCGCACCACCGGACCGGTGCGGCCGAAACTGCGCTATGCCCACCAGGGCGGGTCGAATCCCCCCCTCATCATCATCCACGGCAACGCGCTCGATCATGTGCCGGAGAGCTACCGGCGCTACCTCGAGCACGTCTTCGCCGAGGCGTTCTCGCTTCAGGGAACACCCCTGAGGGTGCAATTCAAACATGGCCGAAATCCGTTTGTCGACCGCTAGGGCAGCCCCCGAAGTCAGATGTGGAAACCCCCAGCCTTCCTTCGGTCGGCCCTCCCATGGGGGGGCGCGTGCTGCGCGAGTTGAGCCCGGACACAGACAGTCCCTGCGGACTGTCTGTGTCTGGCGAAGGACGGCGGACTCCGGCCGGTGGCTTTGGGCCGGAAATTAACGTAGATTAGACTTGCCTTAAAACCCCGGATACAAGGAGATAGGCGATGAGCGGCAAAGGGCAGTTGCTACAAGACCCGTTCCTGAACACCTTGCGCAAGGAACATGTTCCGGTTTCGATCTATCTCGTGAACGGCATCAAGCTGCAGGGACAGATCGAATCCTTCGACCAGTACGTCGTGCTGCTCAAGAACACCGTGACCCAGATGGTATACAAGCACGCCATCTCCACCGTCGTGCCGGCCCGTCCGGTCAACTTCACGTCCGAGCACACCCCTGAGAGCTGATGAAGTAGCCCGCGCGGTGTCCCCGCCGCGGCGCGACTGAGACATGTTCGAACGTCACGCCGGTGGTGATCGTGCGGTGCTCGTCAGCCTTCTCAACGGCCAGCCGGAAGCCGCCGAGGCGACCGCCGAACTGCACGAGCTGGCCCGCAGTGCCGGGGTTGGCGTGGTCGCCGAGATCGGCGGCCAGTGCCGGCGCGCCGATCCGTCCACTTTCGCCGGCAGCGGCAAGGTGCAGGAGATTGCCGCCGCCGTTGCCGCCGCCGAAGCCTCGCTCGTGATCTTCAACCACGAGCTCTCGCCGGCCCAGGAGCGCAACCTCGAGCGCACGCTCGATTGTCGGGTGGTCGACCGTACCAGCCTCATCCTCGACATCTTCGCCCAGCGCGCCAAGAGCCACGAAGGCAAGCTGCAGGTGGAGCTCGCCCAGCTTGAGCACCTGGCCACGCGCCTGGTGCGCGGCTGGACCCACCTCGAACGCCAGAAGGGCGGCATCGGCCTGCGCGGGCCGGGCGAGACCCAGCTTGAGACCGACCGCCGGCTGCTCGGCAAGCGCGTCAAGGTGCTCAAGGAAAAGCTCGAACGGCTCGGTCGGCAGCGTGCGACGCAGCGCCGCTCGCGCGACCGCAACAGCGTCCCCTCGATCTCGCTGGTCGGCTACACCAACGCCGGCAAGTCGACGCTGTTCAATGCGCTGACCCACACCGGCACCTACGCCGCCGACAAACTGTTCGCGACCCTCGACACGACCTCGCGCCGGGTGCACACGGACCACGGCCCGGTGGTCCTCTCCGACACCGTCGGGTTCATCCGCCACCTGCCGCACGCCCTGGTCGAGGCGTTCCGCGCCACGCTGGAGGAAACCGCCCGCGCCGACCTGCTGCTGCACGTGGTCGACGCCGCCAGCCAGGACCGCGACGCGCAGATGCGCGAGGTCGGGCAGGTGCTGGCCGAAATCGGCGCCGATGCGGCGCGCCAGGTCCTGGTGTTCAACAAGATCGACCGCACCGGCATTGCGCCCGGTGTCGAGACCGACGAATATGGTAGAGTTTCAGCGATCCGGTTGAGCGCCTTGACCGGCGCCGGGCTGGAGCATCTCAGAGCGGTGCTCGACCAGCTTGCCGATCCTCCCGGCGAGACTGCGAGCGAGGGCCGCCTCGAAGCCGCCTGACCCAGCCCATTCGCGTCCACACCCGCGCGACGCATCACCCTCTCCCGATTCTGCACAGGACATCCATTCGATGGCATTGAACGATCCCAACTGGGGCCGCAAGCGTGGCGATGGTCCGCCCGACCTCGATGAAATCTGGGCACGCTTCAACCAGAAGCTGAACGGCCTGCTGGGCGGCAAGGGCAAGGGCCCCGCGCCCGGCGACAGTAGCGGCCCCGGCGGCCCCGGCGGTGCCGGCCTGAAGCGCTTCGGCGGCGGCGCCGGCCTGCTGGTCGCGCTGGTGTTCCTGGTCTGGGTCGCCAGCGGCTTCTACATCGTCGATGCCGCGCAGCGCGGCGTGGTCCTGCGCTTCGGCAAGTTCACCGAGATCACCGATCCCGGCCCGCGCTGGCATCTGCCGTATCCGATCGAGTCGGCCGAGGCCGTCAACGTGTCCGGCGTGCGCACGGTCGAGATCGGTTACCGCAACGACGTCCGCAGCAAGGTGCCGAAGGAGTCGCTCATGCTCACCGACGACGAGAACATCGTCGACGTGCAGTTCGCGGTCCAGTACCTGCTGAAGGATCCCCAGGACTACCTGTTCAACAACCGCAGCCCGGATGAATCGGTCAAGCAGGCCGCCGAGAGCGCGATCCGCGAAGTCGTCGGCCGCTCGCGCATGGATGTGGTGCTCTATGAAGGCCGCGCCAAGATCACCGCCGATGCCCGCGTCCTGATGCAGGAGACGCTCGACCGCTACAAGACCGGCATCAGCATCAGCCAGGTGACGATGCAGAATGCGCAGCCGCCGGAGCAGGTGCAGGCCGCCTTCGCCGACGCGGTCAAGGCCAACCAGGATCGCGAGCGCCAGAAGAACGAAGGCGAGGCTTATGCCAACGATGTCGTGCCGAAGGCGCGCGGCGCAGCTTCGCGGCTGATGCTCGAATCCGAGGGCTATCGCCAGCGGGTGGTGGCCACCGCCGAGGGCGAGGCGTCGCGCTTCAAGCAGATACTCACCGAGTATTCCAAGGCGCCCGGTGTGACCCGCGACCGCCTCTATCTCGACATGATGCAGACGGTGTTGTCGAACGTGAGCAAGGTGGTGGTCGACCAGAAGTCCGGCAGCAACATGCTGTTCCTGCCGCTCGACAAGATCATGCAGATGTCGGGTGCGGTCGCCGGTGCGAGCGTGGTCGAGCAGGGCGCCGCCAAGCCCTCCCCGATGAACGAGCCGACACCGGTGCAGCAGCAGGCCGTGCCCGATGTCGCCCGTTCGCGCGACGCGCTGCGCGGGCGCGAGAGGGAGGGACGGCCATGAACCGCAATCTCGGCGTGATTCTGGCCGGTCTGGCCATGTTGCTGGTGGTCGCCAGCCTGGCGCTCTATACCGTCGACCAGCGCCAGAGCGTGA
>JAYTTO010000276.1:0-2424 GCA_043744975.1 Betaproteobacteria bacterium
GTGCGACCCATTCGCTGTATGCGCCGCTGTTCAACCGCTGGGGCTGCATCGCCTGGCTGATCATCGTCGGTGCGGCCTGCGTCGCCGCGGCCCAGCACTGGAGCGAGCTGACCAAGGGGCTCTCCGACCGGGTGCTGGCGCCCGACAACCTGCTGGTGATGGCGATCATCTTCCCGGTGGTCAAGGCGTTCCACGAATTCGGCCACGCCTGTGCGGTGCGCGCCCGCGGCGGCGAAGTCCACGAGATGGGCGTGATGTTCCTGGTGTTCCTGCCGATCCCTTATGTCGATGCATCGGCGTCGTCGGCGTTCCGCAACAAGTGGGAGCGCTTCTTCGTCGGCGCGGCGGGCATGATGGCCGAGTTGGTCCTGGCGTCGCTCGCGATGCTGGTATGGCTCAACGCGGAACCGGGCCTGGTTCGGGCCGTCGCCTACAACGTGATGCTGATCGCCGGGGTGTCGACCGTGATCTTCAACGGCAACCCGTTGCTGCGCTACGACGGCTACTACATGCTGACCGACCTGATCGAGATCCCCAATCTCGGTCCGCGCGGCACCAAGTACCTCGGCTATGTCATCGAGCGCTACGGGTTCGGCGTGCGCGAACTGCGGTCGCCCCAAGCCTCCCCGGGCGAACAGCGCTGGTTCGTTGGCTACACCATCGCCTCGATCGTCTACCGGCTGTTCATCACCTTCGCCATCGTGCTGTTCATCGCCGGCAAGTACTTCGTGATCGGCGTGCTGCTCGCGCTGTGGGCGGGGTTCTCCTCGGTCGTGCTGCCGGTCGGCAAGGGGCTCGTGCATCTCGCCCGTGGCCGGAGCCTGCGGCGCCGGCGCCAGCGCGCCTGGGCCGTCACCGGCGTCGTCGCCGCGGTGCTCGCGATGGCGATCTTCGTGATCCCGGTGCCGATCTGGACCCGCACCGAGGGCGTGCTCTGGGTGCCCGAGCGATCGGTCGTGCGTGCCGGCACCGACGGCTTCCTGCGGCAACTCGTCGTCACCCCGGGCAGCGAGGTCGCCGACGGCGCCACGCTGGCCCTGCTCGACGATCCGTTGCTGCTGCCGCAGGAGCGCCTGTATGCGTCGCGCCTGGAAGAACTCGAGTTCAAGCTGCGCGCGATGCAGGTCGACGACCGGGTCCAGGCGCAGATCGTGCGCGAGGAGATGGAGTACACGCAAAAGGAACTGCGCCGCATCCGCGAGCGCATCGCCGGGCTGACCATCACCGCGCCCAATCCCGGGCGTTTTGTCGTCGCCAACCCGCAGGACATGCCGGCGCGCTGGGTTCGCAAGGGCGAGCAGATCGGCTTCGTCGCGCCGACCGAAGAGCGGGTGGTGCGCGTGGTGGTCGGCCAGGACGACGTCGACCTGGTGCGCAATCGCACGCGCCGGATCGAGGTGCGCCTGGCCGAACGCATCCCGGAGCGCCTGGTCGCGACTGTCATGCGCGAAGTGCCGGCGGCCTCGGGCGAACTGCCGAGCCTCGCCCTGTCGGAACAGGGCGGCGGCAAGATCGCGCTCGACCCGCGCGGCGGCGATCATCCGGTCGCGCTCAAGCCGGTCTTCAACTTCGAGCTGCGCCTCCCGCCGCAGGCGGGCGAACTGCACATCGGCGGACGCGTGCACGTGCTGTTCCTGCACGGCAACGAGCCGATCGCGATCCAGACCTGGCGCAGCGTCCGGCGGCTGTTCCTGCGGCGGTTCAATGTCTAGCTACGGCGCGACGGCGCGCGTCCTCGGCCACGGGTTCTACCCGGAGAAGCTCGAGCAGCGCGAGACCTGGCTCGAACGCACAGTCCGGCGGCCGGCGCTCTGGATGGAACTACTGCAGGCACAGCGCGGCGCGGGCCGCTTCGCAGCGTTCATCCGCCGCACCAATCGTTTCTCGGCCCGCTACCAGGGACGCAGCATCGCGGCATTGCGCGCGGAAGCCGCCCGGATGCGGCCGCTGCTGGTGCGCCACGGCTTCACCGACCCGCTGGTCGCGCAGACCTTCGCCATCGTGCGCGAAATGGCCACCCTGACTGTCGGCAAGCGCCATTTCGACGTGCAGCTCGCCGGTGGGTATGTGCTGCTCTCGGGGCGCGTCGCCGAGATGGAAACCGGCGAGGGCAAGACGCTGACGGCGACGCTTGCCGCGGCCACCTCGGCGCTCGGCGGCGTTCCGGTTCATGTGGTCACGGTGAACGACTATCTGGCGACCCGCGATGCCGAGGAGATGGGGCCGCTGTACGAGGCGCTCGGCCTGACGGTGGGGTGCGTGATCCAGAGCAAGCAGCCGCACGAACGCCGGGCGGCGTACCGCTGCGACATCACCTACTGCACCAACAAGGACGTCACCTTCGACTATCTGCGCGACCGGCTCCGGCTCAAGGGACGGCCGCGCGCGCTGCGGCATGCCCTCGAACAAGTGGCCGGCCGCGCG
>JAYTTO010000277.1:0-2196 GCA_043744975.1 Betaproteobacteria bacterium
CGACCCGGCCGAAAAAGAGTCCTATGCCCACATACGAGTACGCCTGCGAGCCTTGCCTCGTGATCTACCAGACCCGGCACAGCATGATGGTGCCGGGCCCGTCCGCCTGCGTCCGCTGCGGCGGCGACCTGCGCAAAGTCATCTCTGCGCCGAGCCTCAACACCAAGCGCTATTCGGGCCCCACGGAAGCAAAGTACGCCAGGCTCTCCGAGAGCGACGAGGTCAAGAAGGAAACGGCGCTACAGAAAATATATGAATCCATCTGGATACCGCCGGAAGTGAAGCACAATCCGTGGGACGAGCACGGCGACCACTGACGCACCGCTTCGAGCGGCGAATCGCCAACCGGCTCGGCCTGTTTCTCGGATCGCTGCTGCTCGGTGGAATTGCCGTCGGCGGCGAGCACGCGATCGATCCGGCCTCTTCGAGCGCAAGTCCGCTCACCACGCAGGCGTCGGGCGCCATGGCGTTCTCGATGCCGGTGGCCGGGCTGGATGCCGCGCAGCGCGAGGTCTTCGCCCTTGGCAAGGAGCAGTTCAACGAGGCGTGGGTCGTCGCGCCGCAATCGGGCGGCGTCTGGGGCCTCGGCCCGACCTTCAACGAAGACCGGTGTGCCGCCTGTCACTCGAACAATGGGCGCGCCGCGGCGCCCGGGCCAGGGGGTAGCGCGGAACGCGGCTACCTCGTCCGCCTCAGTATCCCGGGCAGCACCAAGGAGGGGGCACCCTTGGCCCACCCGGCCTATGGCGACCAGTTGCAGAATCGGGGGATAGTCGATCGCGTTCCCGCGGAGGGAAGGGCGATTGTGCAATACCAGGCCCGGGAGATCGTGCTCGCGGATGGCGAAGTCTTCCAACTGCGCGTTCCGCGACTCGAATTCCACGACCTGCGATTCGGCGACCTGGGGTCCGACGTGCTCGTGTCAGCGCGCATCGCGCCGCAGATGATCGGCCTGGGCTTGCTTGAGGCTGTGCCCGAGGCGACGCTGCTCGCGATTGCCGTTGCGCAGCAGGCACGCGGGGTCAGCGGGCGGCCGAACCACGTGTGGGACGTCGAAAACGAGCAGGTCGTTCTCGGCCGATTCGGCTGGAAGGCGAACCAGCCGAATCTGCGCCAGCAGACCGCGGCGGCGTTCATCGGAGACGTTGGTGCCACAACCTACTTGTTCCCGGAAGAGAACTGCCCGTCGGTTCAGACCCAGTGTCTCGAACTCCCGTCGGCCAGCAAATGCGGCGGCCAGGGAGGCTGTACCGGAAACCAGTTTCGTCCGGAAGTTGTGCCGAGTCGGTTGTCGAACATCAGCTTCTACCTTCGGGCGCTGGCGGTCCCGCCACGGCGCGATGCACACGATCCAATGGTCGAACTTGGCGAGAAACGGTTCGCGGCGGCAGGCTGCGATACCTGCCATGTGCCCGAACTCAAGACCGGCGCGGCGCCAGCGGTGCCGGTGCCAGCGAACCTGACGTTCCGACCTTACACCGACCTCCTGCTCCACGACATGGGCGGCGGCCTGGCCGACGGTAGGCCCGACTTCGGCGCCGACGGTCGCGAATGGCGTACGGCGCCCTTGTGGGGCATCGGTCTGTTGCCTGCGGTCAACAACCACATGGACCTGCTGCACGATGGCCGCGCCCGCAATGTGACGGAGGCCATCCTTTGGCACGATGGCGAGGCGAAGGCTGCTCGCGCTGCTTTCGGCGCGATGTCCAAGCCGGACCGGGACGCGCTGGTCAGGTTCGTGGAATCCCTCTAGATGACGCCCCCCAGCCTTCCTCCGGTCGGCACCCCCCAATGGGGGGCTGCTTGCTTGGGACGGCCCGGCGCTTCCCTGCCGACGGTGAAGTACGCGCGCGGCCCCGGCTACTTTCCGGAGGGCGACAAAAACAACTACAACGTCGGGCTCGAAGTGCGTCGTGAGGCCCTTGTGCAGGGAGACATCGTGATAGACGGTGGAGGAGGCGGGATCGATCGCGAAGATGGTCGCGAGGCCGTACTCCAGGTTGGGAATGCGAAACTCGACGATGATCGCACCCTGTGCCGCGTAGTCCGTGATCGCGGCTGCCACCGCCGCCTCGACCTTGGCCTGATTGCGCTCGAAGAAGTGATTGCGGCGCATGCCCACGCGCCGCGCAGACCGGTCGGCACCTCGGTGCGGAAAAGTTGTGGTGCTACGCTGGCGGCATAGGCAGCCGGAGT
>JAYTTO010000278.1:0-12522 GCA_043744975.1 Betaproteobacteria bacterium
GCTCGCGCAAGGTGCTCGAGAACCTGGTGGTGAAGGAGATCGAGGCCGACATCAAGACCTACGGTGACTCCCGGCGCACCATCATCGAGGTCTCCGAGAAGGCGGTGCTGAACAAGGTCGTGCCCGATGAGCCGCTCACCGTCGTGTTTTCCGCCAATGGCTGGGTGCGGGCGCGCCAGGGCTGGGAGGTCGATCCGGCGACCATCTCGTTCAAGGAAGGCGACAGCCTGCTGTCGGCGCATCGCTGCCGCACCACCGACCCGGTGGTGTTCCTCGATTCGCTCGGCCGCGCCTACTCGATCGATGCCTCGTCGCTGCCGACGGGCCGCAGCGATGGCGCGCCGACCTCGTCGCTGGTCGACATCCAGGCCGGCGCCCGCCTGCTCTACTGCCTGGCGGGTGTTGCCGAAACTCAGCTATTGGTCGCGTCGAGCGGCGGCTACGGCTTCCGCTGCACGCTGGGCGACTTGGTGTCCAACCGGCGCGCCGGCCGCGAGTTCATGACACTGGAGGCGGGCGAGACGCCGCTGCCGCCTTGCGTGTTCCGCGAATCCGCCGGCAGCTATCTCGCCGCCGCCTCGGCCAACGGCCGCCTGCTGCTGGTGCAGTTGGGCGAGATCAAGCACCAGGCCAAGGGGCGGGGGTTGATGCTCATCGGGCTGGACCGCGGCGAAGCGCTGGCCGCGGTGACGGTGTCCGACCAGGCCACGCTGACCATCGTGGGCACCGGCCGCGCCGGCCGGCCGAAGGACATCGTGCTCAAGGCCAGGGAACTCGGTCACTACACGGGTGCCCGGGCGCTGAAAGGCCGCATGCTGCCCGACAAGCTCAAGCCGTTCGCGGTGCGCTAGAGGGGACGACCCCCCCAGCCTTCCTTCGGTCGGCACCCCCCAATGGGGGGCCACAGCGCGCTTCGGAGCGGCCGGGCGCGCACTGTGTCCCTTCGCTTGATGTCGTAGCCCCAGCCTTCCTTCGGTCGGCACCCCCCAATGGGGGGCTGCTTGCTTGGGGCGGCCCGGACACAGACAGTCCCTGCGGACTGTCTGTGTCCGGCGAAGGACAGCGGACTCCGGTCGCTGGCGGCCCGGCGCTGCGCATGACCTACGCCGCGACGGTCACCTTGTTGCGGCCGCCCGACTTCGAGGCGTACAGGGAGACATCGGCGCGCTCCACGAATTCGAGGATGGTTTCGCCCTTGCGATGCTCGGCGACGCCCGCGGATACGGTGATGGTGTCGATCACTTCCTCGACTTTGGTGCGGCGGATGCGGCTACGGGCGACCCGGTCGCGCAACTGCTCGGCCACGATGCGCCCGGCTTCGATGCCGGTCTCGGGCAGCAGCACCGCGAACTCCTCGCCGCCGTAGCGCGCGACCACGTCGCGTCCCTTCACCGAATTCTTCAGCGTTCCGGCGATGGCGCGCAGCACGCTGTCGCCGAACACGTGGCCGTAGGTGTCGTTGATGCGCTTGAAGTGGTCGATGTCGATCAGCACCAGGCAGATGCCGGCACCGGACGAGACGAAGTGGTGGATGCGTTCGTCGAACCCGCGGCGGTTGACCAATCCGGTCAGGGCATCGATCAGCACTTCCTCACGCACGCGGTTCAGCTCGTCGCGCAGTTCCTGGACCTCGCCGCGCGTGGCGGTGAGATGGCCCTTGAGGGCGCTCAGCACGTCCTGCATGCCGCGGGTTTCCTTCAGCACCTCACCCACCTGGACGTGCAGCGCTTCCTGGGACATCGGCGACTGGGCCAGTTCGCGGTCGATGGCGGTCAGGGTGGTGCCGTACCGGTCCGCGTGGCCGTAGGCGTCGTTGGCCGTGCTACCGACCACGCTCAGCACCCGGTTCAGGTCGCCTTCGATGCGCTTGGCCTTGGCCTCGGTCATGTCCGACACGTACCTGTCGAACAGGCGCTGGACGATTTCCTCCGTCAGCTTCTTGCCGTCCGCCGTGAGGACATTGACTTCCCGGTTCAGGGCGTCGTTGATCCCGGCCATATATTCGTACCAGATGGCGTAATTGACCGGGTTGAACGGAGCATCGTGCTTGCCCATCTGGGCGATGACGAGCCGGAGCAATTCCTTGGTTCGCGCGTGATTCTCGTTGTATTTCATGTCTCAGCCTGGTTTGCGAATTCGGGACATTGCCCCCGGGCCCGGGGGCGCCGCGCCGAAGAATAGCAAAATACCTGATCTTCATATTATTGGGGGCCCATGGAAGAATAAATACCCGTTGCATCCGACGCGGTCCTCGACATCCGACGCGGTTTTCGTGCACAGTTTTGGCCAGACCGTGCGCCTGCCGTCCCCGGCGTCCGGGTCACGCGGCGATCCGGCAGGTTGCGATGGCTTCCGGCGAAGCATGGTTTACACTCCGGGCGTTCCTCGTAACATGGTCGGCGCCGAGGCGGCGGTCGTGTCGTTGGTGGTAGGTTCCGACCCGGACAGCCTTGGCCTGAAGTCCACAACGGCCCAGGGCGCCGTCCACGGAACATCGATTCAGTTGGGGTGATCACAAGCGGGGCCGGCGCGCGGCATGTCGAGCGGGCGTCCGGACATCCGCAGGCGCGGCGCGGCTGCGCGGGAGGCAGGCGACGGTGATGGGCATTACCTTGGTGACGCGCAGGGCGCTCGCGGCTGCGGCTGCGGTCGGCTGCATGTGCGTCTTCGCACCCCATGTGGCCCGGGCGGCAGGGCCGACGGCCGACGCTGCGGCGAGGCCGGGCGGCGAGCCGGGTGCCGTCACGCGCGAGCTCGACATCGAGTACGTGATCGGCACCCCGAGGCCGAAGGTGGCCGAGGTGGGCTACAAGGAGCCCGAGATCTTCGATCCGTTCACCGACCGGCTCTACCTGGGCGGCTTCCGCTACGGCGGCCCGCCGGTCGAGATTCCGCCCGAGGCGCGCTTTCTGACCGCGATCGGCCGGGCCAGGCTGATGAAGCGCATCCTGGCCTGCGCGGATGCCTGGTACTACCCGTTCTCGCACACCGCGCTGAAGGCCGAGCCGCCCGGCATCGACATCGAGATCCTGGGCCGCATCGCGCAACGCAACGGCTGGGAGTACTCGGTGATGTGGGTCAACACCGGCGTCTATCGCGGCGGCGTCGGCGGAGCCTTCCGGTTGAGCGTCGACAAGGGCTACTGCGACCTGTTCCTCGGGCTGGTCGTCACTGGCGAGGACGAGCACATGACCAAGCACGCCATGGCGTTCACCCGGCCCTACATCGGCCTGGGCTTCGTGCTCGTCGGCAACGGCAAGGTGCCCCGGGCGCGCACGCTGGCGGATCTCAAGGGCACCGGCATCAAGGTGGGCGTGCCCGCCTACTCGCCGATGCAGGAGAACGCCGAGAAGCTCGGCATCCCCTTCGTCACCTATTTCCAGAACAACCGCGTGATCGACGGCCTGCTGCGCAAGGAGGTCGACGCGATCATGGTCTGGGGGCCGTCGATTTCGCTGGCGAACCGCGAGAAGAACGTCGATCTTGCCATGTCGCCCGGTTTCCAGCCCATGCCCGGCCAACGCTTCAACGGTGCCTGGGGGGTGAAGAGCAAGGAAACCGATTTCAAGGCGCTCATCGACCAGGCCTTCACCGAAATGCTCGCCAACGGCGAGATCCAGCAGATCGTGGAGAAGTACGGCGTGCCGTGGTTCGCGCCGTTCCCCGAGTGATCGGCCGCGGTTGCGGCATCAGAACGCATTCAACAGAGAGGTCCGGGTCATGTGGAACAGTTTTGTCGAGTTGAGCACGCTGTCGATGGGCATCATTCCGGTGCTCGTGGTGCTCTTCACGGTCGCGTTCGCGGTGGTGATCGAGCGCCTCTGGTTCTTCCACCGGGTGCTGTCGCAGGGCGCCGCGATGGAACGTGACCTGAAGAGGACCGGCTACCGCGACACCGAGGGTCTGCGCAAGATCGCCGCGAGTTTCGGCGGGGCGTTGCAGACCGGGTTGGTGACCATGGCGCTGTCGTCCCAGGCGCAGGACGCCGACGCCGCCGAACGCCACATCGACGAGACCATCCTCGACGCGCTGCCGGTGATGGATCGCAACCTGTGGGTGCTCGACACCGCGGTCACGCTCGGTCCGCTGCTGGGCCTGCTGGGCACGATCTTCGGCATGATCAAGACCTTCAACGTGCTCGGCGGCCAGGGCGTCGGCGCCGGTGCCGGTGCGGTCACCGGGGGCATCGGCGAGGCGCTGGTGGCCACTGGTGTGGGCCTGTTCATCGCGATCGTCGGCCTGATCTTCCTTAACTACTTCAACAAGCGCGTGCGCCTCGGCGTGCAGCAGATGGAGCTGATCAAGATCACCGTGGTGAACCGCCTACACGGCGGCGGCACCGGCCACTGAGACCGCCGGCATGCGCTCCCGCACCAACCGTTACTTCGAGACCGACAAGGCGCGGATCGAAGTGATCCCGATGATCGACATCATGATGTTCCTGCTGGTGTTCTTCATCATGATCACGATCGACACCATCGCCGGCAGCGGCATCCAGCTCGATCTGCCCGGCTCGAAGACCACGCAGCAACTCAAGGAAACGCAGATCACCATCGGCGTGCAGAAGGACGGCACCACCTACGTCCAGGGCAAGAAGCTCTCGGCGGAGGAACTGGCCGCGAAACTGAAGGCAGCCAAGGACAAGGGCAAGGTCGACGTCGTCATCGCCGGGGACAAGGAAGTCGCGCTGCAGAAGCTGCTCGACGTGATGGACGTCGTGCGTGGCGAAGGCATCAATTCGGTCGGCATCGCGGCATCGAAACAGGCCGCCGCCGGCGCCACGGACGGAGCGGCGCCCGCCAAATGAGCCCGGCGCACACCCCGCAGCCCGACGCGCTGCGGGAGCAGGGGCTGCGCTATCGGCGCCCACTGTCGTTCCGGCGCGCGCTGGCCATTGCGCTCGCGCTTGAGGCGGCGTTCCTGGTCTATACCTCGGTGAACTGGGCCGACCTGTTTCCGCCCAAGCCGCCGGCGCCGATGAAGGTCGAATTCGTCAAGCTGCCGGAACCGCCGCCGCCACCTCCGGCCCCGCCGCAACCCCCGCCGCCGAAGCAGAAGCCGCCGCCCCCGAAGCCGCTGGAACCTCCGAAGCCGGACGACAAGCCGTTGCCCACGCCGGCGCCGCCGAAACCGGAGCCACCGCCGCCGCCGCCCAAGCCTGAGCCCCCGCCCCCGCCGCCGGACCTGCCGCCGCCCGACAAGCGTGCCAAGCCGGTGAAGAAACCGCCTGCGGTCTATCCCAAGGACGCCCTGTCGCAGGGGCTCGAAGGCAAGGTGCGGGTGCGGCTGCTGGTCAGTGGCACCGGAAAGGTGCTCGAGACCACGGTCGTCGAGTCCGAGCCGCCCGGCGTGTTCGACTATTCCGCGACCAGGGCCGCCAAGGGGTATGTGTTCCCGCCGGACGAGAACGGGGTCGAGCAGTTCACCATCGATCAGGTGTTCGTGTACCGCATCGAGGACGACCGCTACGGGCCGCAGGCCGGGACGGTGCCGAAGTCGAAGGAAGAGACCAGGAAGGAAGAGCCGAAACAGTAATCCAGCAACGCTGGATTAATGGAATTCGATGTCCTTGATGGAGCAGACGGTCGATTTTGGTTCGGCGAGTTGCTGGATGCGCATGGTCACGTTGCCGGGGCGGTTGCTCCCCTGCACCGGCACGAACGGGACATCGAAGGCCTCGGAACGCGCGATCGTGCCCGAGGCGAGCTCGCGGTAGCGGAGGTCGTAGTGGCCGCCGCGCACGCCTTCGACCGTGAAGCGCTCGCCGGCCTCGACGAAGAAGACGCGTTCCGGCCCTTTGCCGCTGCCGTCGAGCGCGAACAGCTTCACGAAGACATCCGATTCGTTCGACGTGTTGTCGACCGTCACGCTGCCGGAGCCGTCGGCGACCTTCTGTTCGTAGCCGGGGACGTAGCCCGACGTTTCGCCGGGCGCGACCTTGCGAGCGGCATCGAGGGCGGGGCGGTGCGCCTTCGGCGTCAGCGGCGACTGGGTCGCGTCGTAGGGCAGCAGCGTCGGATCGGCCTTCGGCGTCGCGTACATGTGATGGAGCGCGAAGGCCACGCCGCCGATCACCAGGACCGGCAGCAGCACCAACACCAGGGCACGGCGCAGGATGCGCAAGGCCCCCGAATCGGCACGGCCGGCATAGGGCGTGTACTCCGGATAGGGCGTGTGGCGCGGATGGACGATCTCGTCGAGCCGCTTCTCGACCGAGGCGATCCAGTCGTCGTGCGCCTTGCGCCTGACCGGGTCGGACAGGACGTCGTTGGCGGCGTTGATGAGGGTCATCACGCGGGTCGCCTCGGGATCGTTGGGGTGACGGTCCGGGTGGTACTTCGCGCACAGCGTTCGCCACGCCGCGCGTATCACCTCCGGCGGGGCGTCACGGGCAACCTTGAGGTTGTCGTAGTGCGAGTAGAACTTGCGCATGGTCAGGCAGGCGTGGCGTGCTCGCCGCTATTCTCTCACCCGGACGGGGCGATGCCGGAACTCCCTCGCCATGCAAGAACCCCGACGGGAGACACTGGCATCACGCCCGGCGCTTTCCCGCCCGCACCGGTTTGCCTGGCTCGAGCGAACGAACGACCTCGCCAGCCGCCCGCAGCCCGCTCTCCACCGCGCCGTTGAGGAAGCCTTGCCAGTCGAGCGAGGTGTGCTCCCCGGCGAAGAAGCAGTTGCCTTCCGGCTCCGGTTCGATGCCGTGGATCGTGGTCAGGTAACCCGGCGGGTAGTAGCAGTAGGACCCGCGCGACCATGGGTTGCGGTCCCAGACGTCGACCAGCATGCGGCCGTTCCAGCGCGCGGTCATGCCGCGCCACACCGGTTCGATGTCGCGCAAGGCGGCTCCCGCCGCCGCCTGGTCCGGGGTCGATTCGACCGCGCCGGCCACATTGCCGCCCGACCAGAAATTGAGGATCCCGGCGGTGCCCGGCTGGGCCCGCGACACTTCCCAACTGCTGTGGAAGCTGCCCTCGACCCGCACCTCGCCGTTGCCGTCGTGGTCGCGCCAGAGGCGTTCGCGGAACTGCAGTTGCAGCTTGGCGCTGCGGCCCATCGGCAGCTCGCGGATGGCGCGCAGCTTGAGCGGGCGGAAGCCGGCGGTGGCGAGATCCACCGCGCGCAGCAGGGTGAACGGCAGCGCCAGGATCACGCGATCGAATTCGGCCGATGCCGCCGTGCCGTTGGCGTCCGTGGTCAGGCGATAGCGCCCGCCGGCGATGCGCCCCACGGCGGTCAGCCGGGTGCCCATGACGATGTTCGCGTGTACCGCTTCGGCCAGCCGCCCCACGATCTGGTCGTTGCCGCCGCGCACGTGGAAGCGCTGGTCGGAACCGGCGTACGCGGCGAACTTGTCCCGGGCCGACTCCATGAGTGTGAGCACGAGGCTGAGTGCCGAGAGCCGGTCGGTCTCGACCGCGAATTCTTCGACGTACGCGTTGGTCAGCAGCCGGCCGAGCTTCGAGTGCCGCCCGCCCGGGACGTACTGGTCGATCCAGGCGGCGATGCTCATCGCGTCGAGGTGCTTCGCCGTCTTGTTCGATCCGGCGTAGCCGTAGTGGTCGCCGAGTGCCTTGGCCTGCGCCTGCACCAACGTGTACACCGGCTGGAAGTCGCGCGTGGCGTCGGCCTCAGTGTATTCCGCCCCGTCGAGCCACGTGATCGCGTGGTTCGCGGTGCCCTCCGCGGCCAGCACGTCGTCGAGTTCGAGGCCGAGTTCGTTCACCAGTCCGATGATCGCGGTGTGCGGCGTGTCGATGAACTCGCCGCCGCGCTCGGCGACCTGGCCTTCGGCGAAGGTTTTACGATCCGAGAAACAGCGTCCGCCAAGCCGGTCCGAGCCTTCGAACAGCGTGGCGTCGATGCCGGCCTTGTGCAGGGCATACGCGGCCGAGAGGCCGGCAAGCCCGCCACCGACAATGGCGATGCGCAGCCCGGCGCGGGGTGTCGCGGCTTCGGCTGCGAAGCCGGGCATCGCGGTGGCTCCGGCGAACACGGCACCACCGAGCGCCGTGCCCTGCGCCATGAACCTGCGGCGTGCACTGTCAGGCGCGGCCGCGGTCGGCGTCGAGTCGACCGACAGGCGGGCGACGATGCGTTGCAGGTGCTGCAGGAGCGGCGAACGGGCCATGGCAGTAATTCCTGTCGGAGCGGGTGGGGCGGCGAGGCCACGCATTGAACGCGAAGCCTTCGCCCGACGCAATCGGCGGCGTCCCGACATCGGCGGCGTCCCAAGGTGAGGAGGCAGTCGGCCGTCGCGGTGACGATCCGGGTTTGTCGGCACTGCCGGTATTCCAGGCGGCACAACGCAGGTCGTCGAGCAGATCGGCACGGAACCGGTCGAGTCCCGGTGGCGTCGCGGCGTTGTCGATGCCTTCGACGATGGCGAAGGCGCCACGGACGCCGAGGTCGCGGACGGCGTCGTCGATGCGGAAGCGGGATACGGGCACGGGTATGGAGCGAGGCGATGCGGGCGAGCCGCAATGCTATCCTCCGCCCGGCTGCGAAAGCGAGCCATCCCCCTGAGGAACGGAGACCGTGCATGAGTGTCGCAACCCGATATCGCCAGGTGTTCTACGCGCTCGTCATCGCTGTCGGCCTGGCCGGCTGCGCATCGATGGGCAACAAGCGTGAGCCGCTCTCGGTGACCGTATCGGATGTGCGAATGGGGACGGCGGGCGTGCTGGAGCAGCAGTACTACGTGAAGCTGCGGGTGCAGAACCCGAATGATGTCGCGATCGAGGTCAAGGGCCTCAGCTTCGAGCTCGAGCTGAACGGCAAGTCGTTCGCGAAAGGCGTGGGCGGCCAGGCGGTGACGGTGCCGGGCTTCGGTTCCGAGCTGGTCGAGGTCGAGGCCGTGAGCGGTCTGGGCGGCATCCTGCGCCGGCTCGGCGCCATGAGCGGCGGCGACGGCAGCCTGCGCTACCACCTCGAGGGGCGGCTGGTGACCACCAACGCGGGCACCATTGCCTTCGACGAGCAAGGCTACCTCAAACTCAACGGCGATGGAGCGGCGAAATGACGGACGATCTGTTTTCGGTGGCGGGGCAGGTGGTGCTGGCGGTCGGCGCCAGTCGCGGCATCGGCGAGGCGCTGGCCGGCGGTTTCGCGGCACGCGGTGCAACGGTGATCATCGCCGGCCGTGACGCGGCAACGCTCGAACAGACGCGCGCGGCGATCACGCGCGACGTGCCGGCCGAGGCGATCGTGTGCGACGTGGCCAAGGGCGCCGACATCAACCGGCTGGTCGAGCAGGTGATCGAGCGCCATGGTCGCATCGACACCCTGCTCAACATCGCCGGCATCAACGTCCGCAAGCGCGTCGAGAACTACACCGAGGAGGAGTACGACCGGATCCTCGGCATCAACCTGCGCGGGCATTTCCTGGTGGCGCAGGCGGTGGGCCGCCGCATGCTGGAGCGCGGTGCCGGCTCGATCATCAACATCGACTCGCTCAACACCTACGCGCCGTTGAAAGGGGTCACCCCTTATGCCATGAGCAAGGGCGGCGTGAGCATGATGACGCGTGGCATGGCCAACGAATGGGGCAATCGCGGCGTGCGCGTGAACGCGATCGCACCGGGATTCTTCCCGACGGCGCTGTCGAAAAAGCTCTGGCAGATCGAGAAGATGCAGAAGTGGGTGCAGGAAATCACGCCGATGGGGCGATTGGGCAATGTCGAGGAACTCGTCGGCACCGCGATCTTCCTGGCCACGAAGGCCAGCGGTTTCATCACCGGGCAGATCATCCGCGTGGACGGCGGCATCACGGCCGGCATCCATTGGCCGATCGATCTCGAGTAGAACGCCGGACGGTAGCGCATAGACCGGAAATGTGCTGGCAGGACTCGGGAACGTGGGCATTGGACCCTGCCCCGTTCACGCCACGGCGGTACGGGATTTGCCGGCCGGAGGCATCACCTTTACCTTCACCTCGACCTGCTGATCGAGCCTGCCCAGGATCGCCATCAGACGGTCGATCGTGAATCGGTCGAGCTTCACGGTACGGATTCGAGAAAATCGGCAGCCGCAATGCCGGTTTTCTCCTCGTCCTTGCGGACGGAGAGTCCGCGTGCCTCAAGAACCTTCACGATCTGGGCGGCCAGCAAGGCCTTGAGTTGCTGCCCGGCCGCATCGGCGTAGCCAAAATCCGCGAAGACATTTCCGCTGCCATGGACCAGTTCCAGTTCTTCGCATTTCATCGAAACGGCTCTTTGAAAGCTTTTGAAAACTGAACCTGCGGACGTCGTGGCCTACAGCGGCTTGCCCGGATCGATCAGCGTGCGCCACATGTGCGCGGTCGGGCTGGCGTCGTTGCCCAGGCCTTCCTTCGGCTGGCGGAAGTGGCGGCCGATGATGTCGGTGAAGGGTTCGACCGACCAGGGCACGTTCTTCTCGAAGCTGTAGTCGTCGAACAGCGTGATGCTGCGGGCGTGCATGTACCACTTGTGATTCCGCGCGACCCGGTGTGCTTCGGCAATGTACGCCGACGGCCGGTAGTCCTCGCCGAACATCGTGGCGTACATCTTCGGGTACTCGTAGCCGACCGATTCGTCCGCATAGAAGCGCAGGGCCTGGTGGTAGCGGATGGCCCACGACACTTTCTCCGACACGTAGGGTTCGACCAGTTGCGCGCCCCACCAGCCGTGGTCGGGACGGATCAGGGCGAGGCCGACGTCGTGCAGCAGGCAGGCGAGCACCGTCTCCTCGTCCATGCCGGCTTCCAGGGCATGGCTGGCGCACTGCGTGCAGTGGAACGCCGCGGCGATCGGCAGCCCGAACTTCGGGGTATTCAGCCGCAGGTTGAAGATGTCGGCGAGCGTCGGCTGCGCGGGCATCGGCTCGGGTGGCTGCGTGCGGGCAAACGCGGTGCCGATGGCTTGCAGGGTTTCCAGACGTTCGTCACTCATGGCGATTCCCTCGCTGATATTGTGAGGCGTGCTATTCGTCAGTGGCAGCCGCAACTCGGCCCATGGCTGTGGCCACCGGCCGCAACGGACGACGAAGCCGGTTCGCGCGCACCCCGCTCACGGGACGACATCCCGGCGCAGGCGGGCGCGGTATGCATCGCCCGGGGCGCTGGCGCTCCGCAGTCGGGGCAAGGTTGCGGTTGCTTGTATTCGGCGAGGCGGCGGGTTGCGCTGAACGGGCCGCAGGCGGCGCATTCATACTCGTATACGGGCATGGTCGGGGCTCCTGTATCGTATCGGCAGAAGCGTGGCACAGGCATCGACAATGTCAATCGGAATGTCGCGCCGCCACCGTGCTCCGATAGCGCGTCGGGCCGACGGGGCGTACGCATGGCGCATCATGGAGCGACGTGTGTAACCAGGGCGGCGCCGGCAGCAGGTGTAGCGCCCACGGGAGAACAGCATGAAGATCGCGATGCAGGTTCCGGTGAACGCCATGTTTATGGTGATCCTTTCGATTCTGCTATGGAGCGCAACGGCTGCGGCCCAGTCCGATGCGGCCATTCCCGAATCTACGATGCGGGATCCCTGGGAGCAGCAGCTCGGGGTTCTCCAGTCGTTGTCCCCCTCGATCGCGAGTATCGAGGCCGGCGTTCGCGCGGAGCTCGCGGATGCACTTGCCGGCGTGGAGGCCTCCGTCGGCGAATTCGAAGGACAAGTGGACCGCCTGATCGACCGGTTCGTGGCCGATCCACAATTTGCCTACGCCGCCGCGCGAACGTCGACGGTGTTGGCCGCTCGACTCACGGATACACACGGGCGGCTGGATGCGTTCTACACGGCGCTGGGCGTGCGGGAGCGTGCGGACGTCCGGGCGGCCCAGGCTTCGCTCGGCAATTTGCGCGACATCCTGAATGATCAATCGCGTTTCGAGGAAGACGTGATGCGGGCGCTCGGGGCCGGGTCGCGTGAGCAGATCATTGCCCTCGCGACCCGTTGGTGGCGCGGCGAGGAACAGGCGATTGCGGTCAAGAAGCTGGTTTTGGAACTGCGGCATAAGCTTCAAGTTGTCCCTGGCGCCGGGGTACCGCGGTAAGGGTTCCGTGAAGAGGCAGAAGAGAGAGGGCAGTGGGCAGGGCTCACCGGCTCTGTCTGTTGGCTGTCCGTTGCGTGTCGTTGCCTGCCGTCATCTAGTAGCCTGTGTACATCCAAGCACGGCGAGCCAGGCGATGTCCACGACCATGACCGTACGCATCGATGACGAGTTGAAAGATCGTCTTGATGTTTTGGCTGCCGCGACCCACCGGAGCAAGTCGTTTCTTGCCGCCAAGGCCATCCGTGTATTCGTCGAAATGAACGAGTGGCAGGTCGGGGAGATCCGGGCGGCTCTGATGGAGGCTGATGCCGGCGGGTTTGCCAGGGACAAGGACGTTGCCGCGTTGGCCAGGAAGTGGAAGGTGAATGCGGGTTAGATGGCTGCCCAAAGTCTTGGGCAATCTGGATGAGTACGCGACCTACATCGCTACCGATGACCCGGCCGCCGCTTGCCTTGTGGTCAAGCGCGTTCTCGATGCCGTAGCCTTGCTCGAAGATCAGCCGGGACTTGGCCGAC
>JAYTTO010000279.1:0-1628 GCA_043744975.1 Betaproteobacteria bacterium
TCGTGGCCGAGGAAGCGGCGCAACAGGGCAAGACCGCCGAGGCCCACTGGGCCCATCTGGTGGTGCACGGCATGCTCCATCTCCAGGGCCACGACCACGAGCACGACGCCGACGCCGCGCGCATGGAGGCGCATGAAACACAGATCGTGACCGAACTCGGGTATCCTGACCCGTATCGCATGGCGGCCTGACGCGCCGCGCCGTCGGGCAGTTTGCCGCCGGCACCGGTTTACATGGACAGTTCGCATCCCGCCAAACCCACCCTGCTGGAACGGCTCGGCGCCATCCTCATGCGCGAGCCGGAAGACCGCGAGCAGTTGCTCGAACTGTTGCACTCTTCCTACGAACGGCAGTTGATGGATGCCGACGCCCTGGCGATGATCGAGGGCGTCCTGCAGGTCTCGGAGATGCAGGCGCGCGACATCATGGTGCCCCGGGCCCAGATGGACGTCATCGAGATCGGCGATCCGCCTGAGAAGTTCATCCCCACCGTGATCGAAACCGCGCACTCGCGCTTTCCGGTCATCGAGGAGTCCAAGGACAAGGTCATCGGCATCCTCCTCGCCAAGGATCTCCTGCGGTACTACGCGGGCGAGAAGTTCGACGTGCGCGACATGCTGCGCCCCGCGGTGTTCATCCCGGAGTCCAAGCGCCTGAACGTCCTGTTGAAGGAGTTCCGCGCCAATCGCAACCACATCGCCATCGTCGCCGACGAGTACGGCGGCGTCTCGGGCCTGGTCACGATCGAGGACGTGCTCGAACAGATCGTCGGCGACATCGAGGACGAATACGACTTCGACGAAACCGAGGACAACATCGTCTCGCAGCCCGGGGGCCGCTTCCGCGTCAAGGCCACCACCGAGATCGCCGACTTCAATGCCGCGTTCAACACCCGCTTCAGCGACGACGACCAGGACACCATCGGCGGCATCGTGATGGCCCGGGTCGGACGCGTGCCCAAGCGCGGCGAGGAGATCGCCATCGGCGACCTGCGGTTCAAGGTCCTGCGCGCCGACAGCCGCCGGGTGCACTCGCTGCTGGTGGAGAAGGTTCCTCCGCAGGGCCGCTGAAACCGGGCGGCGCCCCGACCGCCAGACCTCAGCGCGCGCCGAACCGCCTCAAGCGCGCCGGCGCCCCCCCATTGGGGGGGCGCCGACCGAAGGAAGGCTGGGGCGGTTGTCGTCCAGGCGCCGCAGGCAGCCGAGTCAGGGCGCCTTGGCCTGGTCCAGTTCGGCGAAGGTCTCGCGTGCGACGCGGAACGCATCGACACCGGCAGGAATTCCGCAGTAGACGGCAACCTGCAGCAGCACCTCGCGGATCTCGTCGCGCGACACGCCGTTCTTCAGGGCGCCGCCGATGTGCATCTTCAGTTCGTGCGGGCGGTTCAGGGCACTCAGCATCGCCAGGTTGAGCATGCTGCGCGTCTTGCGCGGCAGGCCCTCGTTGCCCCAGAGGGCGCCCCAGCAGTACTCGGTGGTGAGCCGCTGCATCGGCAGGTTGAAGTCGTCGGCGGAAGCGATGGATTGCTCCACGAATTCGGCGCCGAGTACGGCCTTGCGGATGGCCAGGCCACGTTCGAAAAGTTCGTCGTTCATTGCGGTGCTCCTTCTGGGGTTGGGTCGGGACGG
>JAYTTO010000280.1:0-2349 GCA_043744975.1 Betaproteobacteria bacterium
GCCCGGTCCGTGGTCGTGGTGCTCGCCCTCAAGCAGCAACCGCGACAGCATCGGCACGAGCGTGAATGACAACACATAGGAGGCCAGCAGCGAGAACACCACCGCCAGCGCGAGCGGCGTGAACAGGTACTTCGAGACGCCGTACAGGAACGACACCGGGAAGAACACGATGCAGATTGCGAGCGTTGCCATGGTCCGCGGCAGTGCCACCTCGCGCGAACCCTCGAGGATCGCCACGGTGAGCGGCTGCCCCATGGAGCGATGCCGGTGGATGTTCTCCACCGCGACGGTCGCATCGTCGACCAGAATGCCGGTGGCCAGCGCGAGCCCGCCGAGCGTCATGAGGTTGATCGAGTTGCCCGTCACGTACAGGCAGATCACGCCGGCGAACATCGCGCACGGGATCGAGGTGATCACCACGATCGTGTTGCGCCAGCTGCCGAGGAACAGCAGGATCATGATCGATACCAGCCCCGATGCGAGCACCGATTCCGACGCCACGTTCTTGATCGCCGCCCGCACGAAGGTCGACTGGTCGAAGTCGAGCGTGATGTCCATGCCGTCGGGCGCGCCGGCCCGGATGTCGTCGAGCAGCGCGCGCACGCCGTTGACCACGTCGAGGCTGGATGCCTCGGCATGCTTGAGGATGGTCAGATAGGTAGCGCGGCGGCCGTCGACGTGGACGATGTTGCTCTGGACGGTGAAACCGTCCTCCACATGCGCCACGTCGCCCACCACCACCGGCACGTTGCCCTGGATGCGAAGTGGCAGCCGGTTGAACTCGTCGACCGTCGCCGGGCTCGAGTTCATCAGCACGTTGTAGTCGAAGTTGCCGATCCGTGCCGTGCCGGAAGGGATCAGCAGGTTGGAGTTCTGGAGCGTGTTGACGACGTCGTTCGGGGAGACGCCCTTGGCCGCCATCAGGGTCGGATTGAGGTCGACCGATATCTGCCGCAGGCGACCGCCGAACGGCGCCGGTACCACGAGGCCCGGGATCGTGAACAGTTTCACGCGCACGAAGTTGAACGCGTGGTCGAACATTCTTCCTTCCGGCAGCACCTTGCTGAAGAAGGTCATGTTCACGATCGGCACGGTGGCCGGGTTGTACGCGATGATGACCGGGGGCGAGATGCCGGGGGGGAGGATGCGCAGAATGGTGCCGTTGATCGCGTTGACCTGGGCGATCGCCGCGCCGATGTCCATGCCCTGGTGGAAGAAGACCTTGACCAGGCCGACGCCGGGAATGCAGTTCGACTCGATGCGGTCGATGCCGGCCACCGTGGTCGAATACGCGCGCTCGGAGATGATCACGACGCGCCGCTCCATCTCCTCGGCAGAGAGACCGGAGTACTGCCAGCCGACGAACACGACCGGGATATCGATCTTGGGGAAAAAATCGACGATCATCCGCGTAGCCGCGAGCACGCCAAGCAGCAGCAAGAGCAGCGACAGCACGGCAACGGAATACGGCCGCCGCAACGACAGCCGTACGAGTTCCATCATGGTGAAGCAATCTCCCCTGGCACACCCACTCCGATGCTTGCGATGCCCCGGGACGTTTTTGTTATGGTTCTGCGGGGTAGCCCTTGATGATAAGGGCTGTGTGCCACCCGCGTCGAGAGCGCAGATACGGGCGTGATGCGCGCAAGATATCCGAAATGCTCAATAGGAACGGGGCATGCCCAGGACGTGTTCGCCGATGTAGGCCAGGATGAGATTGGTGGAGATAGGCGCCACCTGGTACAGGCGGGTCTCCCGGAACTTGCGTTCGATGTCGTACTCGGCCGCGAAGCCGAAGCCGCCATGGGTCTGAAGGCAGGCATTCGCCGCCTCCCACGAGGCGTCCGCCGCCAGCAGCTTGGCCATGTTGGCCTCGGCGCCGCAGGGTTCGTGGGCATCGAACATCGCGGCCGCCTTGAACCGCATCAGATCGGCCGCCTGGACGTTGACCCAGGCGCGCGCGATCGGAAACTGGATGCCCTGGTTCTGCCCGATCGGCCGGTCGAAGACGATGCGCTCGCTGGCGTAGGCACGGGCCTTGTCGACGAACCAGTGGCCGTCGCCAACGCACTCGGCTGCGATCAGGATGCGCTCGGCGTTCATGCCGTCAAGGATGTAGCGGAACCCGCGCCCCTCCTCGCCGACCAGATTCTCAGCCGGCACTTCGAGGCCGTCGAAGAACACCTCGTTGGTCTCGTGATTGGGCATGTTGCGGATCGGCCGGACCGTCATGCCGCGGCCGATGCTGTCGCGCAGATCGACCAGGAACACCGACAGGCCCTCGGATTTCTTCTTCACCTGGTCGATCGGCGTGGTCCGTGCCAGCAGCAGCATCAGGTCGGAGTGCTG
>JAYTTO010000281.1:0-1551 GCA_043744975.1 Betaproteobacteria bacterium
CTCGGCTACAACTCGTTCAAGGCCGAGCAGGGCACGCAGACCGAGACCTGGACCGGCGTCACGTTCGACCTCGGCCTTCCGATCGTGCTCAAGAAGTTCGACAAGGTGAACTTCATCCTCCGCCCGGGCTTCCAGTACGGCACGCTCGAGGACAAGGATGAGACTGCCCTCCCGACCCAGACCACGAAGTACACGATGACCAGCTTCTCGGGCACGTTCGAAGCCGAGTGGATGGTCGCGGACAACATGAGCATCTCGGCGTCGCACGGCCTCGCGTGGGCATCGATCAAGGATGACGGCTCGCCCCAGATCAAGTTCACGTCGATCGGCACCACCGGCAACAACTTCACCCAGCTCGGCTTCAACATCTATCTCTGGTAAGCCAGCGTCGTGGCTTCGGCCGCGACCTCGATGCACGGCCCCCGGCGCCGCGTGCGCTGGGGGTTCGTGCTTTCCGGCAGGACGGTGCTCCGGTCATGCGTTCGTGCCGCCACCCGCAGCGACGAGTCTGCCATGACGCTCGGCCCCGCATTTGACGCGGCTCCGGCCCACGCCTAGCTTTTGGGCATGCCATTCATCCAGATCGAGGACACGCGCCGCGGCGAGCGTCGGCAGAGCGTCGTCTGCCGGGTCGGTAACGTACCCATCGGCGGCGCCCATCCGGTCGTGGTCCAGTCCATGACCAACACCGACACCGCGGACGCAGCCGCCACCGCCGAACAATCCGCCCAACTCGCGGCGGCCGGCAGCGAGCTGGTGCGCGTCACGGTGAACACCCGAGCGGCGGCGGCCGCGGTTCCGGAGCTGGTGAAGCGACTGCGCGACCGCGGCATCAACGTGCCGATCGTGGGCGACTTCCACTACAACGGCCACACGCTGCTCACCGAGTATCCCGAGTGCGCTCGTCTGCTCGACAAGTACCGCATCAATCCCGGCAACGTCGGTGTAGGCGAGAAGCACGACGACAACTTCCGTCGCATGATCGAGGTCGCGGTCGAGTACGCCAAGCCGGTCCGCATTGGCGTCAACTGGGGCTCGCTCGACCGCGCGCTGCTCACCTCGATGATGGACATGAACGCCAAGCGCCCGCGGCCGCTCACCGACCGCGAAGTCGTCCTGGAGGCGATGCGCGAGAGCGCATTGCGCTCATCGGAGCTCGCCGAGAGTGCGGGCCAGCCGCATGACCGCATCATCCTGTCGGCCAAGGTGTCGGACGTGCGCGACCTGATCCAGGTTTATCGCGCCCTCGGCGCAGCCTGCGACTACCCGCTCCATCTGGGCCTGACCGAGGCCGGGCTCTCGACCAAGGGCATTGTCGCCACCACCGCCGCGCTGTCGGTGCTGCTGTTCGAGGGCATCGGCGACACGATCCGCACCAGCCTCACGCCGATGCCCGGCGGCGATCGCGCCGAGGAGGTGCGGGTGTGCCAGCAGGTGCTGCAGTCGCTTGGCCTGCGCCACTTCACGCCGCAGGTCACGAGCTGCCCCGGCTGTGGCCGCACCACCAGCACGTTCTTCCAAGAGCTGGCGTCGCGCGTCACCCACCACATC
>JAYTTO010000282.1:0-2166 GCA_043744975.1 Betaproteobacteria bacterium
GCGTGCATCCATACGGCATTCAAGTCGGCATGGCGCGCATGCATCGGCGTTTCGCGATGCGGACTGAATCCACGCCCGGCCAGATGCGACATGGGCACCGGATGGAAGAACGGCCGTGCAGTGGTGGTCCCGACTTCTCCCGGCGTCCGGCCACGGATGCGCGCGAGGATCCGGATGGCGTTCATGTTCGAGTGCTTGCCCTGCGACGGCCCCATGCCGACCGTCGTGAAACGCTTGAGCAGCTCGATGTTGTCGAAACCTTCCTGTGCGGCGTTGTGGAAATCGCGCAACTGGAGGTCTTCGTCGAAGTCGATGAAGTTCTTGCCGGAGGCGTGCTCGACGATCGGCCACGGATGCGAGGGAGATGTCGTCTCGGCCGGGCGCGCCGTGATACGCGAGCTGGCTTCGAGACCGAGATAGCGCGCCGCCTCGGCACCGGCGCGCTCGCCGTCGAGCAATCTGGATTCGAGGCAATACACGCCGTTCACCCGACCGGCGGCGAACATCCCTTCCGGCAGTTCGCGCGGGACGAATTGCTGCACGGTCGCATCGAAACTCATGCGCGTTCCAGCCTGATACAGCAAGGGCGCAGCAGGCGCCCAGCCGACGCTCATCAGCAAGCCGTCACACGCGAACCGCTGTGGCGCCGAGGTGTGCGGCTTGCCGTCGGCACCGATCGGACACACCACGGCCGCGGTCAGACGATCGCCGCCTTCGGCCTCGAACACGCAATGGCCCTTGAGCACCTGGATGCCGAGCTGCTTGGCGCGGGTCGGCAGGTCGGAAGCTTCGCCGTCGGGCCGCAGATCGACGATGGCCGGCACGCCGATGCCCTGGGCCAGCAGATCGAGCGCGGCGACGTAGCCATCGGCATTTGCCGTGAGCACCACCGCGTTGTCCATCGGCTTCACGCCGTAGCGGTAGATGAGCCGCTGCGCCGCTGAGGCGAGCATGACGCCGGGAAGATCGTTGTTGCGGAACACGGCGGGCTGCTCGTAGACGCCACCGGCAACCACCACCGCGCGTGCCCTCAGCTTGGTCATGCGCTGCGCATCGACCAGCGGAACCCAATGATCGGCATACCACCCTGCCGCCAGGGTTCCCGGCCGTACCGAGACGTTGGGCATGGCCGTCAGTTGCGCTTCGAGATCGCGCAATCGCTCCAGCGCCTGGTTGCTGCCGCCGCGCTGGAAGCCGAGCGACCCGCCGATACCGGCGTTCTCGTCGACCAGCACCACCTTTGCGCCGGCGCGAGCAGCGGTAAGTGCCGCCATGATTCCGGAGGGGCCCGCCCCCACCACCAGCACGTCGGCGAAGTCGTAGCGCTTCGGTGTGCGCACGTGCGGCGCGTCGAACTCAAGTTTGCCCAACCCGCTGATGCGCCGGAACAACCGCTCCCAGAACGGAAACAGCGCCTTCGGCTTGTGGAACGCCTTGTAGTAGAAACCGACCGGCAACAACCCCCCGAACCAGCCGAGGAGGCGGGCGCGATCGGCCTCGACGCCACCGTGCGTATTGACCGAGGTCAGTACCATCGCAGCTTCGAGCGGCTCCACGTCGGCCCGGAGGTTGAGGCGCGGGCCGAACTGCATCAGCGTGTTGACGTCGTGGTTGGCCATCGACAGCACGCCGCGCGGCCGGTGGTACTTGAAGCTGCGCCCGAGCACGCGCACGCCTGCCGCCCACAGGGCGCTCGACGGGGTATCGCCCCGGAAGCCGGCGAAGCGCCGGCCTTCGAACGTGAAGTCGAGCGACCGCGAGCGGTCGATCCATTCGCCGTCGACCGCCGGCAGACGCCCCGGCGGCAGCTGCGGCCCGGACGATCCGGTACCAGGCTCAGGCGCTGCGACCGGACGTTGCCGTGTTGGGTGGTTCATGGCGCCGCCTCGCCCGGCAGCCAGCTACGCAGGACCTGGTCGGTAACGGTGTCGCGTTCGGCATGGAACCAGGTGCCGCTCGCGATGTGGTACCACCACTCGGTCTTCACCCCGGGTACCCCGGTCCGGTTGAACACGTAGCGGGCCCACTCGATGTCGGAGCAACTCTCGTCCGGCATCGGCCGGATCTCGCCGCCGTAGGCGAACTCGGAGACCGGGCGCAAACCATTGACCGGGCAACGTAACAACTTCACGTGCGACCTCCGGGCCGACCCAAGGTAGCCCGCCC
>JAYTTO010000283.1:0-4502 GCA_043744975.1 Betaproteobacteria bacterium
ACGCGCTGCCGAAACTCCTCGCCCCGCGGCTGTTCGTTGATCTCTTTCCCGCCGTCACACCCGGCATCGATCGCGTGATCGCGATGTGTCGTCAGGATCTGGACACCGCGGCAGCCACGGCGCGCCCTGTCGGTCAGCCGGCGCGTGCCCAGCTCACCGAGGATGCGGGCGGTGACACGATTTACATCACTTCAAAGCTCTTTCAGATCACCGTGCCAGTGCGCGTCCTGCTTGACGCGCCGGTGGGTGTGTGCCTCGACCGCTTCGTGACGGATCTGCGGCTCCCGCGAAAGCTCGATCATCAGGGACTCGTCGGAACGCGCTATGACTACAACCTGCTGCGCGGCGAGGAGCGGCTAGCGAGAGACGTGCCGTTCAGCGCGCAGGGCGTCGGTCAAGCCACCGTCCTCACGCTGGAGACGGAAGTTACGCCGTTTGCGGCCGCCGCGCCCGTGGCGGGCAGCGTGTCGAGCGTACGGTATCGATCCTCGGATGAACAGGCGTATGCAGAAGCGGAGCGCGCGGTGATGGCCGCCGTCGCGCGGGCAGGGCTCGGTTCTTGAGGGCTTTACATCATGCTGTACCACGATCCCGCTCTGGTCTTCAGGTGCGACGTGCCGTGGGGATGGTGCTTGGATGGCGAGTCGAGTCTCTTCAGGATTGTGTTTCGCCCATGGGACCGGCTGGACGAGCGGCTGATCGTCACCGCGCACCCGGAGTCGACCACGCCCCATGGGAGTAACTCGGAGTGGAGCGCGGCGATCGACGCGGAAACGCCGTTCGAGGCGAGCCGATCGATGCGGCTTGCCGCGGGCACCGCACGCCTCTTTCACCCCGGGGAGATTGACGGGCGCAGAATTCGGCGCATCGTACGGCGCGGAGGGGCGTTCGATCTCACGATTGACCATCTGTATGCCGGCGGTAGCCAAGACGAGCCCGCTCCGGCGCATCTGAGGATCGCGGCTAGCACGCGGGCACCGATACTGCCGCTGCTCCGTGAACCGTCGCCGCCGCTGCCGCTCGAGGAGGCGTCGAAGGCGGTGACCTCGCTGCCGGAGTCGGCCACCGCCGAGGATTACTTCCGCGCGCTGGCGGCGGAAGAACTCTCCGCGAAAACGGCGTGGATCAAGAGTCTTCGCCACGGGCGCGTCGAACGCATCGACACCGGCGCGTTCACGGCCCTGCTGCGCAGCCGCGCGATGAAGGCCAGTATCGGGATCGACCTGTGGCTGCTGCTGCAAGCCCACGGCATGATCCTCAGAATCGTTCCCAGCCAGGCGCCCACTACACCCTACACCTCGAGCTTCGAGATGGTTCGACCGCCGATTTACGAGGCGTGCGCGGAAGCCCATCCGTTCATCTGCTCGGTCCTGCGTCGCCATCCAAAAGCGCCATCGACAACCGAGACTCCGGACGACGTCTTTGGCAGCCGGACGTATCTGCAGCAGCTCATGGCGCGGCTGCTCACGGACGAGGCGCGCAATCATGTTCAAAAGGGCGAGCGGGTGCGCCACGAGGCGCTGGCCGACGCGCTGCTGGCGCATCTCTACGCCATGGGACGGTGGGCCCACACAGAGAAGCCGTGGCCGGCGGGGCCGGTGGTCGGCGAGATCTGGGGCTTGGGCCGCGCCCTCACAGCGTACAGCGATGCGGCACTTAACGCCGACGACGTGGGCGCGGCGCTCGAAGCGGCGGAAGGATTGCGCGATGTGGGCGCCCGGCTGATGGCCACGCCCGACGACGATCCGGATGCGGAGACGTGTCGCAAGGAGGGGCTGACGTACACGGCGACGGCGGCCTGCGCTGTTACCTCGGTCCTGACACGATCCGGCGATCAGGCGTCGCTCCAACGCGCATTGGGAGTGGTGGACGACACGCTGGGACTTCTTCGCAAGGTGCCGGGAGCCCTGGTCGAACGCACCAACATCGCGCACTATGAGGTGGTGGCCGCGCTACAGCTCGGCGACGTGAGCCGGGTGCGCGAAGCGATCGAGCGCGGCATCGCGGCCGCGACGCGCATCAACAGCGACCACCAGGTGAAGTTCTTCGCGTGGGCCAAGGGGCTGGCCGAGCTGATTGCGAACCGGCCGGCGGCCGTCCATTCGTTGCCAGACCTGCAATACGAGCGGTGGGTGGCCGACGGCGGCGCCGACGAGGCGCTGCAGCGGGTGTGCTCGGCGTTGGAGCGTGAGATGGCAGACGACATCGCCAGCATCACGACGATCGAGCGCCTGAGTCTCGCCGCGCGCAGCCTTGGGCCGCTCAGCGGCAGCGACGCGGTGCTGGCAGCCGCGGAAGGGCTGATGAACGTCAGGCGGCTGCTCCTCAGCGGACGATCGGATCTTCAGATCGGTCAGGATGATTCACTTCTGTCGCGCAACCTGGGATCGTCCCGGGTGGCTCACCTCGCCGGCAGTGGCGAACACCTGGCGGCGGTGCTGGCTACGGACTGTGTGCGGGCCCAGGCACTGCTCGCCGAGTTCGTGCTCTCGCCTGGCGAGACCGAGGAGCTCCGCGAGGTAGTTGCCAACGCCGCGAATCCCGGCCAGCCAATGGCGTTCGAAGCGGCGATGCGTGAGCGAGTGCCGGAGAACATGCGGCGTATCTCCCCCGTGGCGCCCTGGAGTGGTCCCCACCCGTTCGGCGCACTCCGAGCGAGCGCCTGGCTTACCAAGCACGCCAACCGGACTCGCGAGTGGGTGCACCAGGTACTCTCACCGTTCGGGGTGCGGTCGCTCACGGCGGCGGAACTGCTCGAGACGGTGAAGACGCTGGGCCATCCCGTCCTGGTGCTCCATCCAACCGGCGACCGCATCGCGCTATTTCTTGTGATGACGGACGCGACGATTCACCACGCCATGTCGGGGATGACCACCAGCGATGTCCACGAACATGTGAAGACGTTCCGTCGCAACGATGCGTCTCTGACGGACTTCCATGCCGCCGCTGGGGCGCTGTACGGCGCGCTGATCGCACCCCTGAAGCTGCACGTGTCAGCGCACGAATCGCTGACGATCACGCCGTACCGCGAGCTCAGCGCCATCCCGTTCGCGCTCCTTGAAGACGAGACCAGCACGCCGCTGGTGGAGCGCTGCGCGGTGTCGGTGGTGCCGTCGATCGCCACCTTGTCGCTGCTGCGATATCGCACGCGCGACTCGGAGGGGCCGGCCAAGGCCCTGGTCGTCGGCGATCCCGCCACGACACGGCTGCCGCGCCTTCCCGGTGCCGCGTCCGAAGCGCGGGGTGTTGAAGCCAGGCTGCGAGCCGCGCACCCGGAGATGGCGCTGCAACTGCTGCTCGACACCGAGGCCACGCCGGCGGCGTTTCTGCAGCACGCACGCGGCGCGCAGCTGCTGCACCTCGCCTGCCACGCGGTGGTCGATGACGCCGCGCAGCAGTCGGCGTTGTATCTGGCCGAGGACGCCACGGGCGACGACCGGCTCGATCGTCCCGACATCCTTCGGGCGCCGCTGAACGACGCGTTGGTGTTTCTGTCGGCCTGCCGGTCAGGGGCTGGCCAGGCAGCCGCCGAGGGCACGCTCGGTCTCGCACGCGACTTTCTCCGCGCTGGAGCTCGAGCCGTCGTGGCGTCGCACTGGAACGTGCCTGACGACGTGACCGCGACGCTGGTCGAGCACTTCTATACGTCCTTCGTCGGGACCAACCGCGACGTGGGCACGGCGCTGCGCATGGCGATGCTGGCCACGCGATGGGAATTGGAGCACACTGGAAAGAAGCGCCGGCCGGCTGCGCATCCGGCCGACTGGGGCGGCTTCTTCGTACTCGGCGACGGGTCGCTGCGCGACGCGCCAATGGTCACGGCTTGAGAGCCTTTACCACTTCGGACGGTCGGGTGGGCTTCCAGACCTTGTTCCTTCGCCGCGTCGGTCGAACCAACACCCAATGACCAGCTGTGCTTCGACCGGTTTCGGATCGGCAAGCGGCCGAACTACTTCGAGAACGTGCAGTTCGACCGCAAGCCAGAGACGCTGAACCAGTTGTTCCGGTCGGTCACGCCCAACGCCGAGGGTGTGCCGCTACCGGACTTCTAGAAGCTCACCCGCATTCCCATCGTCACCTACTACGGCGACAACTTCCCCATGACGCCGACCTCGAGCGCGGCCAGGACAACTGGCGTGTGCGCCTTGCCGTGTCGTGGCTCTGGGGGCAGGCCATCAACAATCACGGCGGCGATGCCCGCCAGATCCCGGAGATCGGAATCCGTGGCAACACGCACTCCTTGAAGTCCGACCTGAACAACGTCCAGCTCGCCGACCTGGTGTCGACGTTTCTCGTCAACAAGAAGCCGAATCAGGTGGACGGCCGGCTGCGGTAGATTGAGGTCGGCAGCTGAGCAGGACAGCCGAAGAGCAGCCGGTCGCGAACGGCAGTTCTTGGCCGAGACCAGCGCTGCCGAAGGACCGCTGCGCGGCCGTCTGGGTGGAAGGTCAGCTGACCGGCGCCCAACTATCGAGCGTGAGCGGTTCAAGTCGGCTCACGAT
>JAYTTO010000284.1:0-6060 GCA_043744975.1 Betaproteobacteria bacterium
CGCACCACCGACGCCGGCAGCAGCTTGGATTCGGTGCCGAGCGCGATCAGTTGCTGCTGCTCGAGCGTGAACACCAGGCGGTCGTCGCCGCGCGGCGGAATCCACCCGCGCGAATCGCGTGCGTAGCTGCTGCACGGCTGGAACAGCGAACGCGAGAGCTGTTCCTGAAGTTGGTCGGGGTTGATGCCCGGTTCTGCCGAGCGGTAGATCTGGAGATTGCGAAAGAACATGTTGTTTTCTGTGCCCGCCTATGCGGCGACGCCTCGTGACCGGCGTCGTGAAATTAGATGGAGTCGGGTCGGCGTCTGGCCGCGTTCGACTGACCGTCGATCCCCGGCAAGCCGGGGCCCCTCGCCGGGTGTCTTACGCGCGACGCCTCATGATCATCACGGAAGTTTGGATGGAGTCGAGTCGGCGTCTGGCCGCGTTCGACTGACCGTCGATCCCCGGCAAGCCGGGGCCCCTCGCCGGGTGTCTTACGCTGCCACATTCTGTAGCGACAAACCTGCATGTTCCCGCTGCGTGTGGAACTGCACCTTCGGCCACATGTCCTGCACCACCTTCATCTCGTAGACGCTGCCGGTCAGCACGGTGAGCGAATCGGCGGCATCGTAGGCCACCCGGTTCTGATTGCCGTCGATGAAGCGTTGCAGTTCCACGGGGTTATCGGTGGTGACCCAGCGGGCGCAGCCGAACGGCGAGGCGACGATGCGTGCTTCGACGCCGTATTCGTGCTGCAGGCGGTGCGCGGCCACTTCGAACTGGAGTGCGCCGACGGCACCGAGCAGCAGCATCGTGCTGCGCACCGGCCGGAACACCTGGATCGCGCCTTCCTCGCCGAGTTGGATAAGCCCGATGCGCAATTGCTTGGTCTTGAGCGGATTGAGCACCTCGACGCCACGGAAGATCTCCGGCGCGAAGAACGGCAGGCCGGTGAATTGCAGCGGATCGACAGTCTCGGTGAGTGTGTCGCCCAGTTGCAGCCCACCGTGCGACGGGATACCGATGATATCGCCCGCCCAGGCCTCGTCGAGCAGGTCGCGCCGCTGCGACAGGAACGACACCACGCTGTTGGGCCGGATCTCCTTGCCCGAGCGCTGGATGCGCAGGCGCATGCCGCGCTCGAAGCGCCCCGAACACACCCGGAGGAACACGATGCGGTCGCGGTGCGACGGGTCCATGTTCGCCTGGATCTTGAAGACCACGCCCGAGAACTTGTCGCCTTCGGGCTCGACCGGCCCCTGCATCGCCTCGCGCGCCTGCGGCGGCGGGGCAATGTCGACCAGCGCATCCAGCACTTCGCGCACGCCGAAGTTGTTGATGGCCGAACCGAAGAACACCGGCGTCTGGCGTCCGGCCAGGAACTCCTCGCGATCGAAGGCCGGCGTGGCGCCGCGCAGCAGCTCGATGTCGTTGCGGGCCTGGACAATCTCCGCGCCGTAGCGCGCGTCGAGGATCGGGTTGTTCAGGCCTTCGAGGATCTCGACGTCACCAGCCGCGCGATCCTCACCGGGGCGGAACACGCGGATGCGGTCCTCGGCGAGGTCGTAGACGCCGGCGAAGCGCTTGCCCATGCCGATCGGCCACGAGAACGGCACGGCGGTCATGCCCAGGGTGCGCTCGATCTCGTCGATCAGGTCGAGCGGCTCGCGCACTTCGCGGTCCATCTTGTTGATGAAGGTCAGGATCGGCGTGTTGCGCGAGCGGCAGACTTCCAGCAGCCGCAGCGTCTGGGCCTCGACGCCGTTGGCGGCGTCGATGACCATCAGCGCCGAGTCCACCGCGGTGAGCACGCGGTAGGTGTCTTCCGAGAAGTCCTTGTGGCCGGGCGTGTCGAGCAGGTTGACGACTTTGTCGCGGTACTCCATCTGCATCACCGAGCTCGCCACCGAGATGCCGCGCTGCTTCTCGATCTCCATCCAGTCGGAGGTGGCGTGCCGGGTGGCCTTGCGCGCCTTGACGCTGCCGGCGATCTGGATCGCGCCGGCGAACAGCAGCAGCTTCTCGGTCAGCGTGGTCTTGCCCGCATCGGGGTGGGAGATGATCGCGAAGGTGCGGCGCTGGGCAACGCGCTGGGCGAGCAATTGGGGAGTCAGTTCGGGCATACGGGTTGGATCGGCTGGTGGCGCTGGCGGCTCGAGACGGCTGGCGCTGCTGAAGGAGAATATTCTACGGGGTCGGCCGGCGCGGTTCCAGCGCGCGGAACGATCCTCCTCGCCTGCTCATGCAAACGAGGCAATCCGCTCCCTGCATATCTCAAGCGTTCGGGTCACGGCTGCTTCGCCGGACGGCCCGTAGCCGGGCAGCGTGGGCAACGTGATCGCAGCGACGGCAGCCCGCATCCGTTCCAGAACATCATCGATCGCGGCATTGGTGTCCGACGCCCGAAGCCCGGCTATCGCAGCAACCGCGAGGAAGTCGGCACGCTTGAGCCGTTCGTCCTTGCCGTTGAGTTTCAGCGCCATGCGGTCATGCTTTAGGTGGGGAAAGACACGTGTGGTCAGCGTGTCGTAGACGGGCGCAAGGCGAACACTGCGGAAAGCCGGACTGCCGGGTTCGGCGATCTTGAGAATGGCCAAGTTCTTGAGGTGCATGTCGCCGTCGGCGATGAGCCATGCGAACACGACGCGCTTCATGAGAATCGAGAGGTCGTCGTCGGGAGATGTGGACAGGCCCCTCAAGGCGCGCGCCACGCGTTCGATGGTGCCGTCGTACTTGGCCTCCGGCGAAAGATCGAGCACCGAGCAAAGGTCTTCCATCGCCAGCAGGCGGTGATCATCAACCCCTGCGCGAATGTCGAACCGCTCGACGAGAAGGGCTGGAGGCATCCCGTCAGGCATCGCGATCAGTGTTGTTTCCGGGGCCGCGAACCCGGCCTCCCGCGCCAGAGTCAGGCCGACCCATTCGACCAGCGGCAAGGCCTCGAAGCCGCTGGTTCCTGCGGGCTTCAGGATGTGCGTAAACGGCGTACCTATGCTCGGCGAGAGCCTGCCGTCGGGGTCGAGCGTCATCGGTGCCTTGATCTGCACGCCGGAGAGGCGCGGCGTATCGGCACGGTCATAGATTGTGGCGAGGTTGCGCTCGAAGTCATGCTCTATTGCGCTGCGACCTGGCCCCGCATAGGTGCCCGTGAACACGCCTGCCGCCGTGTGGTCGGCAAGCGGCGTCGTGAGGACATCGAGCGGCAGGGCGGGAAGCCCGCTCGCGTTCTCGGCAATCGTGATGTTGGACATGTAACGCCTGCCTGAGCGAAGCGTGGCCCGTTGGTCAGGGTTGTTCAGGACGCTTTCGAGCCACCCTTCCGGCAGCAGCGAAAGCACGAAGGGCGGCAACCTGCCCGGCATCGTCTGGCGAATGATCGGTGGCATCGGCACGCCGCCGTCGATCGGCGACCACCGCCATTCGAAGCCGTCGTGGACGAGGGTGCCGATCGGCAGGCGGTGCCACGCCACGGTCAGGGCGAACGCTGCCGCGTTGCGGGCGGGCGCGATCGACGGGCCGCGCAGCAGAAACTTCTCGGCCCTCTCGCCCTCCCGGTACCAGTCGTTTTCACGGGCCAGTGCCCACACCGCATCGCTTGCGGCCCGCGGGCCCCCGTATTCCTCGACCAGGCGGGCGGCGATGGTTTCGCGCGTGACCGCATCGATGGAGGCGGCATGCTCGCTGCGCAGGCGAAAAGCTTCGAGGAATCTCTGGCGGATCGATGACACATTGACGGTGAACTCGCCCAGGCAGTCGGCAACGGCGGCGGAGGCGAGAGAGGGCTTTGCGGGAGCCTTGTTCTGAACGATTTCAAGGGCCCGGATGCGGGTGCGTTGTACGCGCGGCCCGGTCAGGTAAAGGCGTCCGTCGCGGGTCGGCCCCAGCAGGACGGCACCGGCCGCCGACAGGTAGGCATTGGGATAAAGATAGCGCCCGATGCGGACGGCGTGGGCGACGACAGTGTTGTCGATGTCGTCGTCGGCATCGACATAGATGCCCCGCATCAACCGGACGAGCTTGCCCGTCTCAGCCAGATAGTGGCTGCGGGTCTTGTCGATGGTCTCGCCGACGAGATAAAGGGGCATTGTGTCTAACCTTCCCGTGTTTCAGATACGGAAAAGTTAGCACTCGGTCAGCCGTCACGCAAGAGAAACCTAACTTTTCCGTATTTCAGACACGCACAAGTTGAATATCTGTTGTTCCATTGTTGTACCAGAACAGTTGACACCGGGAGATCAGCTCGCTACATTCACGCATCGGAACAACATTGGAACAACGGGACAGCCATGAGCGAGAACTTCTACTCTCCGAGCCTAAGCCGGACGCAAGGGCGCAATACCTGGGCCATCATCTTCCGGCACCCGAAGCGGACGGACCCCACCACAGGCAAGGAAGGCCTGCGGGTCCGGCAAAGCCTCAAAACGGACAACGAGCAGGAAGCGGCGACGCTGTGCAAAGACATGAAAGCGCTGCTGGAGAGCCCGCAACTCTGGGACCTCGGCGCGCGCGAGCAGGCCCTCGGCCTCTTCGATCCGCGCGTCGTCGATATCTTCTTCTACAAGCTAGAGGGTGGCGAGACCGACTTCCTCGCGCTGCGCGACGGCGTGATCGCGCTTCCATCATCGCAGTCCAACGACTATCGGCGCGCCCTCTTTCTCGGGCACTACAGGGGCCGGAAAAACAACGCTACTGCGACAGCTAATGGGCACCGACCCGGCAAAAGAGCGGTTCCCCTCGACCTCGACGGCCAAGACCACGATCCACGAAACCGAAGTGATCCTGCAAGAGGGTCCGTACTGCGCCGTCGTCACGTTCTTCCCGATGGAAGACGTGCGCGAGCACCTGAAGGAATGCATATCCGCCGCCGTGCTCGCGGCATACAGGAACGAGTCCGACTCCGACCAGATGCGCCGCCTGCTGACGCATGTCAATCAGCGCTTCCGCTTCAACTACGTCCTTGGCAACGGCCCGGTCATGGACACGAGCGACTTCGACGATGGCGGCAACGGCGATGGCGACATCGACGCCGAAAATGGCGACTTCCTGGAGCGAACGAATGACGTGCTGTCGTCGGCGCTGGCCTCGGTCAAGGAAATCGCGTCGCGCTACGGCGAATCGCTCCGTAGAGAACTGAACGCAACCGACGAGAAGGACCAGCGGGTTGTCGATGAGCTGTTCGAGGAAGAACTCGATAACCGGACGCGCGACGACGAGGCCTTTCAGCAGGTCGTCGATGCCGTGATGGACGAGATCGAAGAGCGGTTCGCCCTCCTGCCCGACGGCAAGCTTCAGAAGACGAAGGTGGGATGGCCCCTAACGTGGACGTGGGAGACCGGCGATCGCGATGCCTTCATCGCGTCGATTTCCCGGTTCGCGTCGAACTACGCGCCGCTCTTCGGCACCTTGCTGACACCGCTGGTGAATGGCGTTCGGGTGTCCGGCCCGTTCTACCCGGCATGGCCGAACGACAAGCCGAAGCTGGTACTACTCGATGGAGAGGGGCTGGAGCATTCGCGATCAAGTTCTCCGATCTCTACAACCCAATCGAAACGCATCGACATGGTTGATGCGGTCATTCTGGTGGACAACGCGATGCAGCCGATGCTGAGTGCGCCCGTTGCTGCCATGAAGGAGCTCGTCTCCTCGGGCAATTCGGCCAAGCTGATTTTCGCTTTCACACACTTCGACAAGGTTAGCGGCGACAACCTGCCGAACCCGTCGGCCCGCTCCCAGCATGTTCTGGCATCGGCGGAAAACGTGCTTTCCGCCATCGGCGAAGACCTCGGCCCGTTCGCCGAACGGGCTTTGCGCGCGCGTCTGAAAACCTCGCGGGTCTTCCTCGCGGACCTCGATCACAAGCTGGACATTGAGTCGAAGGACGGAAAGCGGACGGCCAGCCAGCTCGGCAAGCTTCTGGAAATGATCGACGGCATCGTCGAGCGTCCGAAGCCGATTGACTCGCGCCCGATCTACGACCGCATGAATCTAGTGCTGGCCGTCAGAGACGCGGCAGTGGCCTTCAACACTGGCGGGCGTCGTCGTCTGGAAGGTATCGACAAAGAGCCTTGGCAGAGTGTC
>JAYTTO010000285.1:0-3680 GCA_043744975.1 Betaproteobacteria bacterium
CAAGCGGCTGTGGAGCTATGGCGAGAAATTTGACCGACGCAGGCGAGACGGCGGCGGCCCGGCGATCAACCCCGAGATGAAGAAGGCCGCCCTCTTCGAAGTCCATTCGGTGTTGAAGCAGGCAAGCCACGATTTCGAAAAGCATCAGTTCAACACTGTCGCCTCGGCGGCGATGAAAATACTGAACGCGCTGGACCGATTGGAAAGCGTAGACGGCGACGTGGAAAAATGTCTCAGCATCCTGCTGCGGCTGCTCGCGCCGATCACGCCGCACATAACGCACCAGCTATGGCGCGACCTCGGGTTTGGCGCAGACATACTCACCGCTGAATGGCCACTGGTCGATGAAAGCGCGCTGGTGCAGGACGAGATCGAGCTAGTGCTGCAGGTCAACGGCAAGCTGCGCGGCAACCTGCGGGTCGCGAAAGACGCCACGCGTGAACTCATCGAACGGCTCGCGCTCGAGAATCCGAACGTGATTCGGTTCACCGAGGGCGCGGTGCCGAAGAAGATCGTGGTCGTGCCCGGGCGGCTGGTGAATGTGGTCGTCTGAGGCCTCCCGCATCGCGCGCGGGGCGCGGGGCCAGCGCTCGCGCCTCGCCGCCGTCGGGCTGGTGCTGGCCGTAGCCGCCCTCGGGTCGTGCGGCTTTCAGCCTCGCGGCAAGGCCGATCTGCCGTTCGAGACCCTGTATGTCGAGGGGATGGATTACTCGGCCTTCAACGGCCAATTGAAGCGGGCGATCGAGAGCAGCAGCTCGACGCGGCTGGCGAAGAGCGTGGGCGAGGCCCAGGCGATCCTGACGCTACAGAGCGAGTCGCAGGAGCGGCTGATTCTCGCTGTGTCGGGCGGCGGACGGGTGCGAGAGTTCCAGTTGCGCTATCGCGTGACCTTCCGGGTCCACGACGGCAAGGGCAAGCAGTGGATCAAGTCGAGCGACGTGGTGCTGCTGAGGGATCTCACCTACGACGATACGGCGATCCTCGCCAAGGAAGCGGAGGCCACCCTGCTGTTCCAGAACATGCAGACCGACGCCGTGGCGCAGGTCCTGCGACGGGTCCAGGCAATTCGCCCGGCCTCCACCGCGCCGGACGACGACGACGGTTGATGCCGGCATGAACCTCGGTGCGACGGTGCCGGCCGGTTCGGTCGGTGTGGTGGCGCCCCAGGACGCCGCGTTCGACACGCCGCTCGTGTTCAAGAGCGGCGCAGTGATGCCGCAGTACACGCTGCGCTACGAAACCTACGGCACCCTGAATGCCGACCGCTCGAACGCGGTGCTGGTTTGCCATGCGCTCAACGCCTCGCATCATGTGGCCGGCTGGTACGTGGACGACCCCAAGAACATCGGCTGGTGGGACAACCTGATCGGGCCCGGCAAGCCGGTCGACACCGGCCGGTTCTTCGTCATCGGCGTCAACAATCTCGGCGGCTGCCACGGTTCGACCGGCCCGGCCACGGTCAACCCCGCTACCGGGACCCCGTGGGGCGCAGATTTTCCGGTGGTCACGGTGGAGGACTGGGTCGAAACCCAGGCGCGCCTTGCGACACGGCTCGGCATCGACCGCTTCGCGGCGGTGATCGGCGGCAGCCTGGGGGCGATGCAGGCGCTGCAATGGACCATCGCCTATCCGGACCGGGTGCGCATGGCGCTGGTCAGCGCGGCTGCGCCGCGCCTCTCGGCGCAGAACATCGCCTTCAACGAAGTCGCACGCCAGGCGATCACCACCGATCCCGATTTCCACGGCGGCAACTACTATGCGCATGGTGTAGTGCCGCGCCGCGGCCTGCGCCTGGCCCGCATGCTCGGGCACATCACCTATCTGTCGGACGATGCGATGGCCGAGAAATTCGGCCGCGAACTGCGCGGTGGCGGCTACAAGTTCGGCTTCGACGTCGAGTTCGAAATCGAGTCCTACCTGCGCTACCAGGGCGACAAGTTCTCGACGTACTTCGACGCCAATACGTATTTGCGCATCACCAAGGCGCTCGACTATTTCGATCCCGCATTCGCCCACGGCGGGTCGCTGAAGGCGGCGCTGGCGCCGGCAAAGGCGCGCTTCCTGGTCATCTCGTTCACCTCCGACTGGCGGTTCTCGCCGGCGCGCTCGCGCGAGATCGTCAAGGCGCTGCTCGACAACCGCCTCGACGTGAGCTACGCCGAGATCGATGCACCGCATGGCCATGACGCGTTCCTGATGGACGACCCGCGCTATCACGGCCTGATCGCGGCTGCCATGGATCGGCTGCTCGCGTGAACCACCCGACCCTGCCCCGGAAACGGGCCGACTTCGACGCCATCGCGACCTGGGTGCGCCCGGGTGCGAGCGTGCTCGACCTGGGCTGCGGCGACGGTTCGCTGCTGCGCTTCCTGAAGGAGTCGCGTGGCGCGACCGCCTACGGCGTCGACATCGCCGATCACAATGTCCTCGCCTGCATGAAGAACGGCGTCAACGTGATCCAGGCCGACCTCGAACGGGGCCTCTCCGGATTCGAGACCGGGTCGTTCGACTACGTGATCCTGTCGCAGACGCTGCAGGCGGTGCAGCACACCGAGCCGATCGTGAAGGAGATCCTGCGCGTCGGCCGCGAAGCGATCGTGAGCTTCCCCAACTTCGGCTACTGGCGCGCGCGCCTCCAGTTGCTCGCGGGGCACATGCCGGTGTCGAACGAACTGCCCTATCAGTGGTACGACACACCCAACATCCACCTCTTCACCATCGACGACTTCGACCGCTTCTGCCGTTCCTTCGGCGTGCGCGTGGTCGACCGCATCGTCCTGACCAACGGGCGCCCGGTGCAGTCGTGGCCGAACATGCGCGGCGCCATCGCGGTCTGCAGGATCGACCGCGGCAAGTGATCCCGGGCCGGCTGCGCCGATGACGGCCGCCCGCAAGTCCGTGCTGGCCGCGCTGCTGACGCGGCGCATGCTGATCTGCGTCTTCACCGGCTTCAGTTCCGGCCTGCCGCTGTACATCCTGCTCAATCTGGTGCCGGCGTGGCTGCGCACCGAAGGTATCAGCCTGCGGGCGATCGGCGCTTTCGCGCTGATCCAGTTTCCCTACACTTGGAAGTTTCTGTGGGCGCCGCTGCTCGACCACTATGCGCTGCCGCTGCTCGGGCGCCGGCGCGGCTGGATGCTCCTGTCCCAGGTCGGCCTGCTCGCGGTGATTCCCGTCATCGGATCGTTGTCCCCGCGGGACGACCTGACGCTGATCGTGTATGCGGCGACCGCGCTGGCGTTCCTGAGCGCGACCCAGGACATCGTGCTCGACGCCTACCGGCGCGAACTGCTGCAGGAGGCCGAACTGGGATTGGGCAATGCCGTCCATGTGAACGCCTATCGCGTTGCCGGCCTGGTGCCGGGTTCGCTGTCGCTGATCCTCGCCGACCACTTGCCGTGGGCGACCGTGTTTCTGGCGACGGCCGTCTTCATGCTGCCCGGTACCGTGATGGCGTTGCTGGTGCGCGAACCGGCGGTGAGCGGCGTGCGGCCGAAAACCCTGCGGCTGGCGGTGATCGAGCCGTTCCGCGAGTTTGTCGGGCGCACGGGGTGGCACGGCGCTGCGCTCGTGCTCGGCTTCGTGTTCTTCTACAAGCTGGGCGACAGCATGGCAACAGCGCTGGCAACGCCGTTCTATCTCGACATGGGCTTCGCCAAGTCCGACATCGGCCTCGTGGC
>JAYTTO010000286.1:0-13756 GCA_043744975.1 Betaproteobacteria bacterium
GGCATCCGGAACTGCAGGTCGAAGTAGCGGTGGTTGACCGAGCGGATTTCGAGGCTGAGAGTGCCCAGAGGCAGATCACGACTCGCCGAGGCGTAGCCGGTCATGCTGTAGATCATTGCGGAGCGCGCTTTACAGGGAAGGGGGGATGCCCGGAAAATAAGGCCCCCGAAAGATAGCACGGCCGTCGGCGCCGCCCACCGTATTCCGTCGACCGCCCGCAGGCTCTCCACCCCAGGTTCCTTCCATGCTTCCCCGTCCCAGTGGCCGCCAGGCCGATCAGTTGCGCAGCATCTCCATCGTGCGCGGATTCACCCGCCATGCCGAAGGCTCGGTGCTGGTGTCGTTCGGCGACACGCGGGTGATCTGCACCGCCAGCGTCGAAGAGAAGGTGCCGCCGTTCCTGCGCGGCCGCGGCCAGGGCTGGGTCACCGCCGAGTACGGCATGCTGCCGCGCGCCACCAACACCCGCACCGACCGCGAGGCGGCGCGCGGCAAGCAGTCCGGCCGCACCCAGGAGATCCAGCGCCTGATCGGCCGCAGCCTGCGCGGCGTGATCGCGCTCGACCAGTTGGGCGAGCGCACGGTCCAGATCGACTGCGATGTAATTCAGGCCGACGGCGGCACCCGCACGGCGGCCATCACCGGCGCGTTCGTCGCCCTGCACGATGCGATGACGTCGCTGCAGACCAAGGGGCTGCTCGCGGCGTTGCCGCTGCGCACCTTCGTCGCCGCGGTGTCGGTCGGGGTGTTCGCCGGCGAGGTGGTGCTCGATCTCGACTACGCGGAGGATTCGGCCTGCGAGACCGACATGAACATCGTCATGACCGGCGACGGCGGGCTGGTCGAGGTGCAGGGTACGGCCGAAGGTGCGCCGTTCACGCGCGACCAGATGACCCGCATGCTCGACCTGGCCGGCAAGGGCATCGGCGAACTGGTGGCGGCGCAGCGCCGGGCGCTCGCCGCGGCATGACCTTGCCCTCGGCAAACCGGCCGGGCGGTTGCGCGCGTCCATGAACCACCGCGTCGTGCTCGCCAGCGGCAACCCGGGCAAGTTAAGCGAGCTGCGTGCGTTGCTCACCCCGCTGGGCATCGAGTGCGTGTCGCAGGCTGCGCTCGGCATCGACGAGGCGGAGGAGCCCTACGAGACCTTCGTCGAGAATGCACTGGCCAAGGCGCGCCATGCCAGCCGCGCCAGCGGGCTGCCCGCGCTCGCCGACGACTCCGGCATCTGTGTCGCCGCGCTCGAAGGCCTGCCGGGCGTGCGGTCGGCGCGCTTCGCCGGCGATCCGAAATCCGACGCCCGCAACAACGCCAAGCTGGTGACCTCCCTGCAGGGCATCGCCAACCGACGTGCGCACTACGCCTGCGTGATCGTCCTGATGCGCCGGCCCGCCGACCCCGAACCGGTGGTGGCGAGCGGCGCGTGGCATGGCCAGATCATCGACACCCCGCGCGGTTCCGGCGGCTTCGGCTACGATCCGCACTTCTTCCTGCCCGAGCACGGCTGCACCGCGGCCGAGCTCGATCCCGAACGCAAGAACGCCGTGAGCCATCGCGGCCTCGCCCTGCGCCGCCTCGTGGCCCAGCTCGCCGAATACGGCGTCGGCACCCTCTTTCCGGAGTCCCCATGACCGACGGCAGGCCCCGTGACCTCGCCAGCATCACGCTGGCGGTGCTGACGATCGCGCTACTCGTCCTCGCATCGCTCTGGATCCTGCGACCGTTCCTCGGGGCTGCCATCTGGGCGGCGATGATTGTCGTGGCGACCTGGCCGCTGCTGATCCGGGCGCAGGCCCGGCTGTGGGGCCGGCGCTGGCTGGCGACCACGGCGATGATCGCGCTGCTGGTGGTGTCGTTCATGGTGCCCCTGCTGCTGGCGGTGGGCACCCTTGCCGAACATTTCGACGAAATCTATGCGTTCGGCCAGTCGATCACGACGATGCGCATGCCGGTGCTGCCGAACTGGGTCGGCGAGCTGCCGTATGTCGGGCCGCGCCTTGAAACCGGCTGGCGCGAGCTCACCAGCGCCGGCGGCCAGGCGATCGTGTCGCAGGTGCTGCCCTATGTCGGCACCGTCCTGGGCTGGCTGACCTCCAAGGCCGGCAGCCTGGGCCTGCTGCTGGTCGAGTTCCTGCTCACCCTGATCGTCGCCGCGTTCATGTACCAGCATGGCGAGACGGCGCACTACGCCATCCTCAAGTTCCTGGAGCGCCTGGGCGGCGCGCGTGGCGACCGCGCGCTCGAGATCGCCGGCCGCGCGATCCACGGGGTGGCGCTCGGCGTCGTCGTGACTGCACTGGTGCAGTCGGTGATGACCGGCATCGGCCTGGCCATGTCCGGCATCCCGTTCGTCGCGGTGCTCACCATCGGTGCCTTCGTGCTGTCGGTCTCGCAGATCGGCGCGCTGCCGATCCTCCTGCCTGCCGTTGGCTGGCTCTGGTTCAAGGGCGACACGAGCTGGGCGGTCGCGCTCGCCATCTGGTCGGTGTTCATCGTCAACATCGACAACTTCCTGCGGCCCTACCTGATCCAGCGCGGCGCCAAGTTGCCGCTGGTGCTCATCTTCATCGGCGTGATCGGCGGGCTGTTCGCCTTCGGCCTGCTCGGGATCTTCGTCGGTCCGGTGGTGCTGGCGGTCACCTACGAGCTGGTGACCGAGTGGGTGCGTGACGCCACGCCGCCGGTCGATGCCGGCCCTGGCGCTACCAACGCCTAGCGCCGGTCGGCCGGGCCGCGAGGCGCCGTCGACCTGCTGCTTGCGGCGTCTGGCGTCCGAGGCAACATGAGCGTCGTCAGCGTGCCGCGCAAACCCGCCGAGGTGCGTCTCGAGCAGCTCCCGCCGCTGTCGTTGTACGTGCACATCCCGTGGTGCATCCGCAAGTGCCCGTACTGCGATTTCAACTCGCACGAATCGCGCGACGAGATCCCGGAGCAGCGCTATGTCGATGCGCTGATCGCCGATCTCGAGCAGTCGCTGGCGCTGGTGTGGGGCCGCCGCGTTCATTCGGTGTTCTTCGGCGGCGGCACGCCGAGCCTGTTCTCGCCCGAAGCCATCGACCGGTTCTTGTCCGCGGCGCGCGCGCTGTTGCCGATCGATGCCGATGCCGAGATCACGCTCGAAGCCAATCCGGGCACATTCGAAGCCGGGAAGTTCGCCGCGTTCCGCGCCCTGGGGATCAACCGGCTGTCGGTGGGCATCCAGAGCTTCGATCCCGACCGGCTGATGGCGATCGGACGCGTCCACGATGCCGACGAGGCGCGCCGCGCCGTGGAGATTGCCCGCGACACCTTCGACAACTTCAATCTCGACCTGATGTATGCCCTCCCCGGGCAGGCCATCGGGCAGGCGCTGGCCGACGTGTTGGAGGCCATCGCGGCGGGCGCGCCGCACGTCTCGGCCTACCACCTCACGATCGAACCCAACACGCTGTTCCATCGCCATCCGCCGCCTCTGCCCGACGATGACGTCGCGGCCGACATGCAGATTGAGATCGAAGGCATGCTCGCATCGGCCGGCTATGCGAACTACGAGACCTCGGCGTTCGCGCGCCCCGGCCGCACGTGCCGTCACAACCTCAACTACTGGTCGTTCGGCGACTACCTCGGCATCGGCGCCGGCGCGCACGGCAAGATCAGCCTGCGCGACCGCATCACCCGGCAGATGAAGCACCGCCATCCGCGCGACTTCATGAACCGGGCGCTTGCCGGTGACGCCGTGCAGACCACCCACGAGGTGCCGGCCGCCGAGTTGCCGTTCGAGTTTATGCTCAATGCGCTGCGGCTGACCGAGGGCTTCGCGCTGCAGACCTTCGTCGAACGCACCGGCCTGGCAGTGTCCTCGATCGCGACCCGGCTCGACCAGGGCGAGCAGCGCGGGCTGATCGAGCGCGATCATCTGCGGGTGTGGCCGACGGCGCACGGCCGCCGCTTCCTGAACGACCTGCTGGAACTGTTCCTCGCGTAGTCAGCGACGCCGGAACACGAGGTCCCGGACCTCATGGCCCAGGCGCAGGCCGCGCTCCTCGAACTTGGTCAGCGGCCGGGTTGCCGGGCGTGGCACGAAGCCGTCGCAGGTGTTCGCGAGCAAAGGTTCCGCGCTCAGGACCGCGAGCATCTGGTCGGCGTACTCGACCCAGTCGGTCGCCAGGTGCACGTAGCCGCCCGGGACCAGCCGTGACGCGAGCAGCGCCACGAACGCCGGTTGGATCAGGCGGCGCTTGTGATGCCGGCTCTTCGGCCAGGGGTCCGGAAAAAAGATGTGAGCGCCTGCCAACGAACCCGGTTGCAGCATCTTCCCCAGTACTTCGACCGCGTCGTGCGCGATGATGCGCAGGTTGGTCAGGGCGCCGACGTCCGCGAGTTTCAGCAGGTTGCCGACCCCAGGCGTATGGACCTCGATGCCGACGTAGTCGATGTCCGGATTGGCGCCGGCCAGCGCGGCCGTGCCTTCGCCCATGCCGAAGCCGATCTCCAGCATCTTCGGTGCGGGGCGGCCGAACACGGCATCGAGATCGACCGGCGCATCGGCGAATGGAATGCCGAACAGCGGCAGCAGGCCGTCAACGGCGCGGCGCTGGGCGTTGGAGGTGCGCCCGACCCGCAGCACGAAGCTGCGAATCGCGCGGTGGCGGGATGCGGGTTCGGTCACGGCGACGGCGGGGAAAAGCGGCTATGCGGCCTTCGAGGACGGGGCTGCGGCCCCGATGACGCCGCCTTCGGGCGAACTCGGCGCCGCCCGATAGGTCTGCTTCGGCATGCGTCCGGCGAGCCAGGCCTCGCGGCCGGCCTCGACCGCCTTTCGCATCGCCGAGGCCATGAGCACCGGATCGCGCGCGGCGGCGATGGCGGTGTTCATGAGGATGCCGTCGCAGCCGAGTTCCATGGCGATCGCGGCGTCCGAGGCGGTGCCGACGCCGGCATCGACCAGCACCGGCACCTTGGCGTTGCCGATGATGATCTCCAGGTTCCACGGATTGAGGATGCCCATGCCGGAGCCGATCAGCGACGCCAGCGGCATCACGGCGACGCAGCCGATCTCTTCGAGCCGTTTGGCGACGATCGGATCGTCCGAGGTGTACACCATCACCTTGAAGCCTTCGCGCACCAGCGTCTCGGCCGCCTTGATCGTCTCGAAGATGTTCGGGTATAGCGTATGCGGGTCGCCCAGGACCTCGAGCTTGACCAGATCGTGGCCGTCGAGCAGCTCGCGCGCCAGCCGCAGGGTGCGCACGGCGTCGTCGGCCGTGTAGCAGCCCGCGGTGTTGGGCAGGATCACGTACTTCGATGGCGGAACGGCATCGAGCAGGTTCGGCTCGTTCGGGTTCTGGCCGATATTGCTGCGGCGGATCGCCACGGTGACGATTTCGGCGCCGCTCGCCTCGATGGCGGCGCGGGTCTGGTCGAAGTCGCGGTACTTGCCGGTGCCCACGAGCAGGCGCGAGCGGTAGCTGCGGCCGGCAATGACGAGTTGTTCCATCGGTGTCTCGGTAGGTCTGTCGGGTGGCGTCGGACGGATCAGCCGCCGCCGACCGCCACGACGATCTCGAGCGCGTCGCCGGAAGCGAGCGCGGTGTCGCCGTAGCGGCTGCGCGGGACGATCTCGCCGTTGCGTTCGAGGGCGATGCGCTTGCCGGCGAGCTCGAGCCGTTCGATCAGCTCGGCGGCATTGAGCGGCCCGGGAAACGCGCGCGATTCGCCGTTGATGGTGAGGGCGATCATGGGTGCGGGTGCGGTCTGTGACTGGTGCCGATGCTATCACGCAGGTCGCCTGCACGACGCCGTACTGCACCATCGGGGTGCCACGGATCGTGGCGCTGATGCACAATCGTTGGCGCGTGTCGCTGGCGCGTTGACGCCCCGGGACGCTTTGGGTACCCTCGTTTCAGCCCATGCGCCGCCGCGCGCCGGGTTCAACCCATTTCAGCCGAATGCTCGCTTTCTGTCTCCAACGACTCGCCCAGGCTGTGCTGGTGATGCTGGCGGTCGGCCTGATCGCGTTCGCCCTGTTCCGTTTCGTCGGTGACCCGGTCGTGTTCATGCTCGGCCAGGACGCGACGCCCGAAGACCGCACCCAGATGACCCGCGACCTGGGCATCGACCAGCCGGCCTGGGTGCAATACGGCCGCTTCGTCGGCCGTGCCCTGCAGGGCGATTTCGGCCTGTCGCTGCGGCAGTTGCGGCCGGTGTCCACGCTGTTCCTGGAACGTCTCCCGGCCACGCTCGAACTGTCGCTGGTGGCGGCCTTGCTCGCGCTTGCCGTCGGCATTCCGATGGGGGTTTACGCGGCATTGCGCCCGCGTTCATGGCTCACCCACGTGTTCCTGGTGGTGTCGCTCATCGGCGTCTCGCTGCCTGGTTTCCTGATCGGCATCCTGCTCATCGTTGTGTTCGCGGTTACGCTCGGCTGGCTGCCGTCGTTCGGCCGCGGCGACACGATCGCCCTCGGCTGGTGGGCCTCGGGCCTGTTCACCTGGTCGGGCCTCAAGGCGCTGATCCTGCCCGGCATCACGCTCGGGCTCTACCAGATGACGCTGATCATGCGGCTCACGCGCGCCGAGATGCTCGAGGTGCTGCGGGCGGATTTCGTCCGGTTCGCCCGGGCCCGCGGCCTCACCGATCGCGCCGTGCATTTCCGCCATGCCCTGCGCAACGCGCTGGTGCCTGTCATCACCGTGGCCGGGCTGCAACTGGGCTCGATCATCGCCTTCGCCATCATCACCGAGACCGTGTTTCAATGGCCCGGGATGGGCCTGCTGTTCATCCAGTCCGTGACCTTCGCCGACGTCCCGGTGATGGCCGCCTATCTGTGCCTGATCGCGCTGTTCTTCGTCGTCATCAACTTCGCCGTCGACCTCCTGTACCGCGCGGTTGACCCGCGCCTGCGGCCGGCCGCGGCCACCCATTGAAGGAGCTCCCATGACCACTCCCGTCGACCACGTGCGCCGCTACCACGCCGATCTGATCGCCGTGCGGCGCGACCTGCACATGCACCCCGAACTCGCGTTCACCGAGAACCGCACCGCGGAAGTCGTGGCGCAACGCCTGTCCGCGCTCGGGATCGAGGTCCACCGCGGCCTTGCCGGCACCGGCGTCGTCGGGGTGATCCCCGGCCGCAGCACCGCCAGCGGCCGGGCGATCGGTCTGCGCGCCGACATGGATTGCCTGCCGATGCACGAGCTCGCCGAGCGGCCGCACCGGTCGCAGCACGACGGCCGCATGCACGCCTGCGGTCACGACGGCCACACCACCATGCTGCTCGGCGCCGCGCGCTACCTGGCCGAGACGCGCAACTTCGACGGCACCGCGTTCGTGATCTTCCAGCCCGCGGAGGAGCGTGGCGGCGGCGGCGACGTGATGGTGCGCCAGGGCCTGTTCGAGCGCTTCCCGGCCGACGAGGTCTACGCCCTGCACAACTGGCCCGAACTCGCCCCCGGCAAGATCGCGGTGCGCCCTGGTCCGGTCATGGCCGCCACCGACGAAGTCGCGATCGTCATCCGCGGCAAGGGCGGCCATGGCGCGCTGCCTCATCTCGCGGTCGACCCGGTCGTGGTGGCCGCCCACGTGATCACCGCGCTGCAGACGGTGGCGAGCCGCAACGTCGCGCCGGTCGATTCGGTCGTGGTCAGCATCTGCTCGATGCACACCAGCCAGACCGGCGTGCACAACGTGATCCCCGATGCCGTGCATCTGCTGGGCACGGTGCGCACGTTCCGCGCCGACACCCGTGCGTTGGCCGAGCGCCGCGTGCGCGAAATCGCCACCGGCGTTGCCGCCGCCCTCGGCGGGATCGCCGAGATCGAGTATTCGAAGGGTTATCCGCCGACCGTCAACAGCGAGCGCGAGGCCGCCTTCGCGGCGACCGTCGCCGAACATATCTTCGGTGCCGACAACGTTGTGCACGATGCCGATCCCACCATGGGCGGTGAAGACTTCGCCTATTTTCTCGAGGTAAAGCCGGGCGCCTACCTGTTTCTTGGCCAGGGTGGCGGTGCCGGCGGCTGCCTGCTGCACAACCCGCACTACGACTTCAACGACGAGGTCATCCCGCTCGGCGCCGGCTATCTCGCCGCGCTCGCCGAGGCAGCGCTGCCATTGCGTGCCACGGCCGAGCGTGCGGAGCGGAGCGTCGCGTGAAGCCGATCTCCGGTCTGAGTGCCCTGATCGTAGCCGCGTGCATGCTGGCTGCGAGCGCGAGCACCCATGCGGCAACGTTCCGCTTCGCCGACCAGGGCGACGTGATGTCGATGGATCCGTACATGATCAACGAATCCCTGCAGCTGGGATTCATGGGCAATGTCTACGAGGGGCTTACCGGGCGCGGCAAGGCACTCGAGACCACGCCGGAACTCGCCACCGAGTGGAAGCAGACGGCCCCGACAGTGTGGCGCTTCAACCTGCGCAAGGGTGTGAAGTTCCACGATGGCAGCCCGTTCACTGCCGACGATGTGATTTTTTCCTGGGAGCGCGCCAAAGGCGAGGGCTCCGACGTCAAGTCCTACGTCTCCGCCATCCGCGAGATCCGCAGGATCGATGCGACCACTATCGATATCGTCACTGCCGAACCGTTTCCGATCCTGCCCCAGACCGTCAGCCTCTGGTACATCCTGTCGAAGCCGTGGTGCGAGAAGAACAACACGCTGCGTCCGGTGGACGTGCGCAAGGGCACCGAGAACTACGCCAGCACCCACGCCAACGGCACCGGGCCGTTTTCGCTCAAGTCGCGCGAACCCGGTGTCAAGACCGTGCTGATACCCAACGCCGAGTGGTGGGGCAAGGCCGGGCACAACGTCACCGAAGCGGTGTTCACGCCGATCGCCAACGACGCCACGCGGGTTGCGGCGCTGATCTCGGGCGAGATCGACATGATGAATCCGGTGCCGTTGCAGGACGTGCCGCGGGTGCAGAGCGCCCCCAACCTGAAGGTGATCCAGGGCCCCGAACTGCGCACTATCTTTCTCGGCATGGACCAGAAGCGCGACGAACTGCTGTTCTCGAACGTGAAGGGTCGCAACCCGTTCAAGGACAGGCGCGTGCGCCAGGCGTTCTATCAGGCGATCGACATCGAAGCGATCCGCAGCCGCATCATGCGCAATGCGTCGACACCGACCGCGCTGATGGTGGCCCCGGCCGTGCGCGGCTTCGCCCCCGAGCTGAACAAGCGTCTGCCGCACGATCCGGAAGCCGCGAAGAAGCTGCTGGCCGACGCCGGGTATCCGTCCGGCTTCGAGGTCGGCATGAACTGCCCGAACGACCGCTACGTGAACGACGCCGAGATCTGCCAGGCGATCGCGTCGATGCTGGCCAAGGTCGGCATCAAGGTCGGTCTGGTGGCCGAACCGAAGGCGTTGTATTTCCCCAAGGTGCTCAAGCGCGATACCTCGTTCTACCTGTTCGGCTGGACCCCGGCGAGCCAGGACAGTCACAACGCGCTGTTCTCGCTGATGGCCACGCCCGCCGATGGCGCTCAGGGCCAGTTCAATCTCGGCGTCTATTCCAATCCGAAACTTGACGCCCTCACGAAACAGATCGCGTCCGAAGTCGATCAGGGCCACCGCAACGCGATGATCGCCGAGGCCTTCAAGCTGCATCAGGACGACATCGGCCACATCCCGCTGCACCAGCAGATGCTCACCTGGGGGATGCGCAGGAACATCGAACTGGTGCAGCTCGCCAACAGCTTCAACTATCTGCGTTGGGTGACGGTCAAGTGAAGCGGCCGGGTGCCGGGCGATCGGGCGAGAGCGGTAACGCGTGCCGCGGCAGCGCGAGGTGCAGTGGCGTAGCGGGCTCCGTGCGGCCGATGCGTCCGGCGGTGTAGCCGCGCGTGCTGCAGACCGTCGCGCGTTTCTGGAATTCCGATGTCGGCTGGAGCCTGCGGCAGTCGCCGGTCGCGATCGCCGCCGCGCTCGTGGCGTTCGTATGCATCGCCGCCGCCGCGTTCGCGCCCTGGATTGCGCCGCACGATCCGTTCGACCTCGCGACCATCGACCTGCTCGACGCGTTGTCGCCGCCCGCGTGGCTGGCTGAGGGCAAGTGGCGCTATCCGCTCGGCACTGACGACCAGGGCCGCGACATGCTCTCGGGAATTCTCTACGGCGCCCGCATCTCGCTGCTGGTCGGCATCGCGTCGGTGCTGCTCTCGATGACAATCGGCGTGACGGTCGGCCTGGTTGCTGGCTATGTCGGCGGTGCCGTCGATGCGTTCGTGATGCGCATCGCGGACGTGCAATTGTCGTTTCCCGCAATCCTCATCGCGTTGCTGGTCGACGGTGTTGCGCGCGTGGCGCTGGCCGGCGAGGTGCATCCGTCGCTCGCATTGTGGGTGCTGGTGCTGTCGATCGGGCTGTCGGGCTGGGTGCAGTACGCGCGCACGGTGCGCGGTTCGACGCTGGTCGAGCGCCGCAAGGAATACATCCAGGCCGCGCAGCTCATCGGCCGCGGTCCGGCCGGCATCATGCTCCGGCACCTGCTGCCGAACGTCACCGGCCCGGTGCTGGTGATCGCCACCATCCATTTCGGCACCGCGATCATCACCGAGGCAACGCTGTCGTTCCTCGGCGTCGGCATGCCGGTGACCACGCCCTCGCTCGGCACGCTGATCCGCATCGGCAACGATTTTCTGTTCTCGGGCGAATGGTGGATGAGCCTGTTCCCGGGCGCCGCGCTGGTGTCGATCGCTTTGTCGGTGAACCTGCTCGGCGACTGGCTGCGCGACGCGCTCAATCCCCGGTTGCGATGATGCCGACCGAGGCGCCCGCCGCGTTGCTCGAGGTGAGTCACCTGCGGGTCGAGTTCCCGACCCGCCAGGGCGTGCTGGTCGCCGTTGACGACGTCTCGCTGCGCATCGCGCCGGGCGAGGTGCTCGGCGTGGTCGGCGAATCCGGCGCCGGCAAGTCGCTCACCGGCATGGCCGTGCTCGGCCTGCTGCAGCCGCCGGGCCGCGTTGCGGCGGGCGAGATCCGCCTTGCCGGCCAACGCATCGACAATCTGCCGGCGGCGCGGATGCGCGAGCTGCGCGGGCGGCGTATCGGGGCGATCTTCCAGGATCCGATCACGGCGCTCGACCCGTTGTTCACGGTCGGCGACCAGATCACCGAGACCATCCGCACCCATCTCGCCGTCACCCCGGCCGAGGCGCGGGAACGCGCCGTGGCGCTGCTGCGCGAAGTCGGCATCCCAGCGCCGACGCAGCGCTTCGACCAGTACCCGCACCAGTTGTCGGGCGGGATGCGCCAGCGCGTCGTGATCGCGCTCGCACTGTGCGCCGAGCCCGGCCTGGTGATCGCCGACGAGCCGACCACGGCGCTCGACGTATCGACCCAGGCGCAGATCATCGAGCTGCTCGCTCGCTTGGTGCGCGAGCGTGGCATGGGTGTGATGCTGATCACGCACGACATGGGCGTGATCGCCGCGATGGCCGATCGCGTTGCCGTGCTCTATGCCGGCCGGGTTGCCGAGATCGGGCCGGTACGCGACGTCATCCAGCGCCCGCGGCATCCGTACACGGTGGGTCTCATGGGGGCGATCCCGAAGCGCGGATCGCTCGCGCCGCGGCTCACGCAGATCGACGGCGCCATGCCACGTCTGGACGCAATCCCGGGCGGCTGCGCGTTTCATCCGCGTTGCGATCGGCGCGTCGACCGCTGCGACCGCGACCGTCCGGTGCCGATTCCGGCGGGCGCCGGCGCAGTCGCTTGCTGGCTCTATCCCGATGCCGCAACCGTCTGATCGACCGCTGCTGCAACTCGACGGCGTCGGCCGCGATTTCGACGTATCGCAGCCGTGGTTCGACCGTCTCGTCAGCGGCCAGCCACGGACACGCCTGGTCGCGGTGGACGACGTGTCGCTCGAGATCCGGCGCGGCGAGACGCTGGCGCTGGTCGGTGAATCGGGGTGCGGCAAGTCGACGCTCGCGCGCCTCGCCGTCGGTCTGCACCTGCCCTCGCGCGGTCGCGTGCTGTTCGACGGGCAGCCGGTGATTGCCGCCGATGCCGGTGGCGGGCGCGATGCCGGCCGCCAGCGTCAGCGCATGCAGATGATCTTCCAGGATCCGTACGCGAGCCTCAATCCACGCTGGCGCGTCGGCGCGATCGTCGGCGAGCCGTTGCGTGTGCAGGGGTTGGTGACGGATCGCGCCGCCGAGCGCAGGCGCGTCGCCGACCTGCTCGAGCAGGTCGGGTTGTCGGGACGCGACGCCACGCGCTTTCCGCACGAGTTCTCGGGCGGCCAGCGGCAGCGCATCTCGGTGGCGCGCGCACTGTCGTCGAACCCGGAGTTCCTGGTCTGCGACGAACCGACCTCCGCCTTGGACGTCTCGGTGCAGGCGCAGGTTCTTAACCTGATGCGCGACCTGCAGGCACGGCTCGGACTCACCTACCTGTTTATCTCGCACAACCTGGCGGTGGTCGACTACGTCGCCGACCGGGTCGGCGTGATGTATCTCGGCCGGGTGGTCGAGGTCGGGCCGCGCGACGCGGTGCTCAATCACCCGCGGCATCCGTACACGCGCCTGCTGCTCGATGCGATTCCCGACCTGTCGATGATCGGCGGTGCGCGTCCGGCGATTCCGGGGGAAGTGCCGAACTCGCTGGCGCCGCCGCCAGGCTGTGCCTTTCATCCGCGCTGCCCGCTCGCGAACCAGCGCTGCCGCACCGAGCGGCCGGTCCTGCGCGAAGCCATTCCGGTTGTTCAGGTCGCCTGTCATGCCGTCGAGGAGGCGCGCTCATGATCCATTCCGGTTGCCGTTCATGAATCCACGCGGATGGCTGCTTGCCGCGACAATGCTCGTCCTGATGCCGCTGGTCTCTGGCGCCGCGCGCGATGACGAGAAGCGCCCGGGCGGAGGGCCATCGACGGCGTCGATGCACCTCGTCTCGTGGAACCTGGAATGGTTTGCCGATCCGCGCGAGCTCGATGCGGCGGGGTTCTGGCGCACGTGCCAGGAGCGCAACTGGCCGAACCAGAAGCCCGGCCCCGGGCTGCCCATGTGCGACGTGTATCGTCGGTCGGGCATCTTCTCCGCCGCCGACTACGACGCGCGGAAAGTGCGGCCGTTGCGTGCCGCGTTGGCGGAGGCCGCCTCACGCGGCCTGGATATCCTCGCCGTTCAGGAGACGCGCGGTCCGGATGCCCTGCAGGCAGTGCTGCCGCCAGGCTATCGCGTTGCCTGCTTCACCACGCGCGACGATGCGCAGAACGTGGGCTTCGCGATCCGGGAGGCGGCCGGATGGCAGATGAAGTGCCGCGAGATCCGCGCCCTCAGCCTCGAAGACGAACCCGGCGCCCGACATCTCGTGCGTCGTGGCCTCGAACTTGTGGTGCGCATCGACGGCCGCAACGTGGCCTTGCTGAATGTGCATCTCAAGTCCGGCTGCCCCGGGGGTCGGCTCGACAAGCCGGAGAATCCGGCGTGCCCGGTGTTGCAGCAACAGGCCGAGCCGCTCGAACAGTGGGTCGAGCTGCAGGCGGATGGCAGCAATCCGTTCTTGATTGTCGGCGACTGGAATCGCGATCTCGAGCAGGAGGTGCGGGGCCGGTTCGAGGCGCGATCCGATCGCAGCGATCCGGCGGGTCCGATCGACCCCGTGAAGGTGCGCAACCTGTTCCCCGAACTCGACGACGGCAAGCCGGCGGAGAGCGCGATGGAGGTGGTGATGGTCGACCGCAGCGCCGCCTCGCGCCGGGGCTGCCACACCAATCTCGATCAGCTTGTGGTGAGTCGCAGCCTGCGGTCGATGCTCGATCCGGCATTGCTGCC
>JAYTTO010000287.1:0-8112 GCA_043744975.1 Betaproteobacteria bacterium
AGGCGGTCACGGCGTGGGGAGTGACCGGTCGGGCGAAAGAGCAGGGCGCGTATGCGCTGGCAACCTGGAATCCGCGCGATTTCGCCGCCAACGCCTACCGCACCATCGACGATCGGCCCTATGGTGGCGGACCGGGGATGGTGATGATGGCCGGGCCGCTGGCGCGGGCGATCCGCGCGGCGCGGGACCGGCAGCGCGAAGGCGGTGTCGGGCGTCCCAGGGTGGTGTGCCTGTCGCCGCAGGGCCGCTCGCTTGACCACGGGCTGGTGATGGAACTGGTGGCCGAGGACGGGCTGGTCCTGCTGTGCGGCCGGTATGAAGGGATCGACGAGCGCCTGATCGAACGCGAGGTCGACGACGAGATTTCGATCGGGGATTATGTGTTGTCCGGTGGCGAACTTGCCGCCATGGTGTTGCTGGACAGTGTGGTGCGGCAGTTGCCGGGTGTGCTCGGCGACCAGGATTCCGCCCGTTGCGATTCGTTCGTCGCCGGGTTGCTGGATCACCCGCATTACACCCGGCCGGAGAGTTTCGAGGGTGTGACCGTACCGGCAGTGCTGCTGTCGGGACACCATGCCGATATCGAGCGGTGGCGGTCGAAGCAGTCGCTGGGGCGAACCTGGCTGCGGCGACCGGAGTTGATTCAGCGAATGCGACTGGATGCCATGCAGCAGGCGCTGCTGGACGAGTTCCAGGCCGAATACCGGAATAGTGAAAGGCAGAATACGAAATGAACTTGATCGCTCAACTCGAAGCTGAAGAAATCGGACGGCTCGGCAAGACTATCCCGAGCTTCGGCCCCGGCGACACGGTCATCGTCAGCGTCAACGTGGTCGAAGGTGAGCGCAAGCGCGTCCAGGCCTACGAAGGCGTGGTGATCGCCAAGCGCAACCGCGGCCTCAACTCCTCGTTTATCGTCCGCAAGATCTCCTCGGGCGAAGGCGTCGAGCGTACGTTCCAGACCTACTCGCCGCTGATCGCCTCGATCGAGGTCAAGCGGCGCGGTGCTGTGCGGCGCGCCAAGCTCTACTACCTGCGCGAGCGTTCCGGCAAGTCGGCGCGCATCCGCGAGAAGCTGCAGGCCCGCAAGGTGCCGGCGGCGCGGGTCGAGGCACCGCCGGCTTCCTGAGCCCCGGTTCCGGCGGTACCGACGAAGGCGACCCATGCGGTCGCCTTCGTGTTTTTCGGGCCTGCTCGCCGATCGGCGACGACGCCACGATTGCTACAATCGGCGGCTTGCGTTCAACCCTGTGGTGATCCCCATGAACCTGTCGCGTCGCGTCTGCATCGGCCTCCTGCTGGTCGGCTTCGGGGTTTCGGCACCGGCGCAGCAGAAGCTCACGCTGTCGATCGGCTCGGGCAATACCGGCGGCGTCTTCTATCCGCTCGGCGGCGCACTGGCCCAGATCCTGTCGCGCACCGTGCCGGGCTGGCAGGTCACCGCCGAGGTCACCGGTGGTTCGATCGACAACCTGAAACTGGTCGGCTCGGGCAAGGCGGATCTCGGCTTCTCGATGGCTGATGCCGCCTGGGATGCGTTCTCCGGCAACGAGAAGTTCAGCGGCAAGAAACTGCCGTTGCGCACGCTGGCGGTGCTGTATCCGAATCGCATGCATGTGGTCACGACCGAAGCGATGGGGATTGCCACGATGAAGGATCTCGACGGCAAGCGCGTGTCGGTCGGATCGCCGGGCGGGGCGACCGAGATCATGGCGCTGCGCGTGCTCGAGGCCTTCGGCCTCACCGACAAGGTGCGGCGCGAGCGCCTGTCGGTGAACGAGTCGGTCAACGCGATCAAGGATCGCAAGATCGACGCGTTCTTCTGGGTGGGCGGGGTGCCGACCGCCGCAGTCACCGATCTGGCAGCCACGCCCGGCGTCACCATCCGCCTGCTTGACCACGGCGCGGCGGTCGAGGCCATGAACAAGCGCTACGGACCCCTCTACAGCCGCAGCGTGATCCCGAGGTCGGCCTATACCGGCTCGGCGCAGGACACCTCCAACGCCAACGTCTGGAACGTGCTGGTGGCCAATGCCGCCATGCCCGACGACGTCGCCTACACCGTGGTCAAGACGCTGTTCGACCGGAAGGCCGACATGGTCGCGGTGCACAAGGAGTTCGCGACCGTCGCGCTCGAATGGCAGACCAACGGCGCCTCGCCGCTGCCGTTTCATCCCGGGGCCGTGCGTTTCTTCGCCGAGAAGGGCTTGAACGTCCACTGAACGCTTTCCAAGACCTGCCCACGAACCTGCGCTGATGGCTGTCGAGTCCGTGACCGATCCCGCGGTGGCGATCACCGCTGAGCAGCTTGCCGCCGCCGACCGCTTCGTCGAGCAGGAGGACGGCGCGGCCAATCGACTCGGCGGGGTCCTGCGCGGTGTCCTCACCGCCGCGCTGGTGTTCGCCTCGGTCCTGCATCTCTACGCCGCGGTCGATGTGGTGAGCGCCCCGCTGCTGCGGGTCGGGCACGTCGGGCTGATGCTCGCGCTGCTGTTCGTGACGCTGCCCGTGGCGGCACGCTTCCGCGACCGCGTGATGCCCTGGGACTGGCTGCTCGCCCTCGCCTCGTTCGCGGTCGCCGGCTATCTGCTGCGCGACTGGGATGCGATCTCCGACCGGGCGACCGAACCCACGACGGTCGATCTGTTCGTCGGCGTGGTGCTGGTGCTGCTGGTGCTGGAGGCGGTGCGGCGGGCGTCGGGCTGGATCATGCCGTTCGTGGTCGGGATGTTCATTGCCTATGCGTTCGCCGGGCCTTTGCTGCCGCCGCCCTGGACGCATCGCGGCTACGACCTGTCGCGCCTGGTCGGCCAGCTCGTCATGACGATGGAAGGCATCTTCGGTTCGCCGGTGGATGTCTGCGCGACGCTCATCATCCTGTTCACGATCTACGGCGCGATCCTGCAGCGCTCCGGGGCGGGCAGGTTCTTCATCGATTTCGCGCTCTCGGTGATGGGCCGTCGCCCCGGCGCCGCGGGACGTGCCGTGGTGCTCGGGTCCTTCCTCCTGGGCGGCCCGTCCGGCAGCGGCGTCGCCACCACGGTGACGCTCGGGGCGGTGGCGTATCCGCTGCTGGCGCGTGCGGGTTACGGCAAGAACGCCGCCGGCGGCCTGCTGGCGGCCGGCGGACTGGGCGCGATCCTGTCGCCGCCGGTGCTCGGCGCCGCGGCATTCCTGATCGCCGAGTTCCTGAAGATCTCGTATCTCGAGGTCATCCGCATGGCGGTGATCCCGACGCTGCTGTACTACCTGTCGCTGTTCGTCATGGTCGAGCTCGACGCCCGGCGCATCGGCGCCGTGGCGATGGATCTTCCGGCCGACCCGGCGCTCACGCTGGTGCGGCGCTACTGGTTCCATTTCCTGTCGCTGATCGCCATCATCGTCTTCATGATCGCCGGCTTCTCGCCGATGATGGCGGTGTTCTGGGCCACCATCCTGGCGGTCGGTTCGAGCTTCCTGCGGCGCGACACGGCGCTCATGCCCGGCAAGCTGATCGCCGCGCTGGCCGACGGTTCGCGCGGCGTTCTCGGGGTCGCCGCGACCTGCGCCGCCGCGGGCATCATCGTCGGCGTCGTCACGCTGACCGGGCTCGGCCTGAAGTTCAGCGGCATCGTCATCGACTATGCCGAAGGCAGCCGCGCCCTGACGGCTGTCTACACGGCGCTGATCGTCTGGACCGTGGGCCTGGCGGTGCCGGTGACGGCGTCGTACATCATCTGCGCGGTGGTGGCCGCGCCGGCGCTGGTCCAGGTCGGGGTGCCGGAGTTCGCCGCCCACATGTTCATCTTCTACTATGCGGTGCTGTCCGAGGTCTCGCCGCCGACCGCGCTCAGCCCGTTCGCCGCCGCCGCCATCACCGGCGGCGATCCATACCGTACGACGCTGCACTCGTGGAAGTACACGCTGCCGGCGTTCGTGACGCCGTTCATGTTCGTGCTCGCGCCCGATGGCGTCGGCCTGCTGCTGTCCGGGCCCGTCGGCAACATCGTCGTGGTCACGGTCACGGCGATCCTGGGCATCCTCGCGCTCGCCGCCGGCGCCCAGGGTTGGTTGCGCGAGCGGCTCACGGTGGCCGAGCGGGTCGCACTGATCGGGTCCGGCCTGCTGCTCGCGTACTCGGCACGATGGAGCGACGGTGCCGGACTGGCGCTCGGCGTGCTCGCTGTCGCCTGGCACTGGCGACGGACCCGCAAGCCGACCGCGTGATCCGGATCGCCGCAGAAGATGCGCCGACCATCGACGCATTCTGCGATGCGCTCTGGCTCGAGGATGGCCTGTCCGCGAACACGCTCGCCGCGTACCGGCGCGATCTCTCGCAGTTCGCAGCGTGGTTGCGGCGGACGCGGGGGCGCGGGCCACTGGCGGCGACACGGGTCGATCTGCTGGACTACCTGGCGGCGAAGTTCGCGGCCCGGACCAAGGCGTCCTCCGCCAGTCGCCTGCTGTCGAGCCTGAAGCGCTTCTACCGGTTGCAGCGGCGCGAAGGCGTCCTCGCCACGGATCCGACAGTCGACATTGCCGCCCCGAAGGTGCCGCGCTCGCTGCCGAAGAGCCTCACCGAACACGATGTCGAAGCCTTGCTCGACGCCCCCGACACCAGCGCGCCGCTGGGCTTGCGCGATCGCGCGATGATCGAGTTGTTGTACGCGACCGGCCTGCGCGTCACCGAGTTGGTGACCTTGCATGTGACCCAGGTAAGCGCCGACGCCGGTGTGGTCAGGGTCATGGGCAAGGGCGCCAGGGAACGGCTGGTGCCGGTCGGCGAGGTCGCCCTCGACTGGCTCGCGCGCTATCTGCGCGAGGCTCGCGTGGTGCTGCTGCACGGACGGTCCTCGCCCGATCTGTTCGTGACCGATCGCGCCGCGGCGATGTCACGCCAGATGTTCTGGAACCTGATCCGGCGCTACGCCGCAACGGCGGGTCTCGCCGCGGCCATCTCCCCGCATACGCTGCGGCACGCGTTCGCGACGCATCTGCTCAACCATGGCGCCGACCTGCGGGTCGTGCAGATGCTGCTGGGACATGCCGACGTCTCGACCACGCAGATCTACACCCATGTCGCACGCGAGCGACTGCAGCAGTTGCATCGCAAGCACCACCCGCGCGGCTAGCCGTTCTGTCGTGGCGGTATGTCGCCGCGCTCGATGACGACACCGACCTTCTTCACCCGGCGCAGCAGGTTGAGCTTCAGCACCGACACCCGCACCCAGGGTGCGCCGAACTCGGTGCGGACCAGGCCGGCGACATGCTCGGCCAGCATCTCGAGCAGCTCGAACCGGCGACCCTGGGTCGATGCGTCGATCCGCGCCACCACCGCACCGTAGTCGATCGAATCCTCCAGGCGCCCGCTGAACGCGGTGGCGGGGAGCCCGATCTCGAGGTCCATCTGCAGCGTCTGTGGTGCCAACTGTTCCCAGGCATAGACCCCGACCAGAACCTCGATGCGGAAGTCTTCGATGCGGATGAAGTCCATGTTGCCGGCCGATGCAAGAGGCGCTCAAGAGGCGCGATTGTAAGATACCGGCCATGATCACCGTTCTCGTCGCCCTCGTCGCCTATCTCGTCGGCTCGCTGTCGTTCGCGGTCATCGTCAGCCGTGCCTACGGGTTGCCCGACCCGCATAGCTACGGTTCGGGCAATCCCGGTGCCACCAACGTGCTGCGCAGCGGCCGCAAATCGGCGGCGGTGCTCACGCTGCTGGGCGACGCGCTCAAGGGTTTCGTGGTGGTGTGGGCCGTCCGGCACTGGGATGCCGGGCCCGGCATCGGCTCGAGCGATATCGCGATCGCCGCGATCGCGGTGTTCGCCGGGCATCTCTATCCCGTGTATTTCGGCTTCAAGGGCGGTAAGGGGGTCGCGACCGCGGCGGGTATCCTGTTCGCGCTGTCGCCCTGGCTCGGCCTGGCGACGCTGGCAACGTGGGCGGCCGCGTTCGCGGTCACCCGCATGTCTTCTGTCGGCGCCTTGACCGCGGCGGTCGCGGCCCCGGTCGTGGCCGTAGTGATGTTCGGCCCCGGCGCCATCGCTGCCGCCGTGCTGTTGATGGGCGTGCTCATCGTCTACCGCCATCGTTCCAACATCCGCAAGCTGTTGGCCGGCACCGAAAGCCGCGTGGGATCGCGCTCGTGACCGGCATCCTCATACCGAAAAAGCTGGCGGCGCGGTCCGGTGCGCGGTCCGGTGCGCGTTCAGGGGCGGGCCGACTCCAGCGAGGCAAGCGGCCACCGCGGGCGTACCCCGAAAGCACCGGCCGCACGTCCGCCCGACAGGCGCATTGCGCCGGCAAACGCGATCATGGCGCCGTTGTCGGTGCAGAACTCGATCGCGGGGTAGTAGACCTCGACGCCGCGCGCCGAGGCAGCCTCGGTCAGGCGCCTGCGCAGGGTGCGGTTGGCGCCGACCCCGCCGGCCACGACCAGCCGGGTGGCATCGACCCGGCGGGCAGCACCGAGTGTCTTGGCGATCAGCACGTCCACCACGGCGGTCTCGAACTCGGCGGCGAGATCGGCGCGCTCTCCGGGGTCGAGCGGGCGCGACCGCGTGGCGGTCAGGACTGCGGTCTTGAGGCCGCTGAAACTGAAATCGAGGTCGTTCGACCCGAGCATCGGGCGCGGCAGGCGGAACCGGCCAGGCGTTCCGGCGGCGGCCAGCGCCGCGAGGGCCGGCCCACCCGGATAGCCCAGGCCGAGCAATTTCGCGGTCTTGTCGAAGGCTTCGCCGGCAGCGTCGTCCACGGTTTCGCCTAGCAGCTCATAGTCGCCGATGCCGCCGACCCGCATCAACTGGGTATGCCCACCGGACACCAGCAGGGCAACGAACGGGAACGCCGGCGCCGGCGTCGCCAGCAAGGGCGAGAGCAGGTGCCCTTCGAGGTGGTGAACGCCGACCACCGGCACGCCCAGGGCGAAACCGAGTCCATGGGCCACGCCGGCGCCGACCAGCAGCGCACCGGCCAGGCCCGGCCCCTCGGTATAGGCGATGGCGGTCAGGTCGCCCAGTCCGCTGCCGGCGGCGGCCAGCACCTGGCGGGCGAGGGGGAGCACGCGGCGGATGTGGTCGCGGGAGGCCAGCTCCGGCACCACACCCCCGTACTCGGCGTGCATCGCCACCTGGGAGTGGAGCGCGTCGGCCAGCAGGCCGCGCCCGGTGTCATAGAGGGCGACACCGGTTTCGTCGCAGGAGGTTTCGATGCCGAGGATCTGCAAGGCTGGGGACGGGTCCGATGAATGAGGGAAAGCACAAGAGCCGGGCCGTAGGGGTTCCAAACCCGGGGCGAATCTGTTAGTTTCCTGCCCCTCGTTGCAATTCTCGCTGTGCCGGCCGGTGCCAGTGCCAATAGTGCACCCCCCGGTCGATGACCCAACCCCGGAACAAGGATAAGCGTCTTTATGCCGATCGTACGCGTCAAGGAAAACGAACCTTTCGAAGTTGCATTGCGGCGCTTCAAGCGCACGGTCGAGAAGACCGGCCTCCTCACCGAGCTGAGAGCGCGTGAATTCTATGAAAAGCCGACTTCCGAGCGCAAACGCAAGCTCGCGGCGGCCGTGAAGCGCCATCACAAGCGCCTGCGCAGCCAGTTGCTGCCACCGAAGCTCTACTGATCTGTCGGGTCCTGCAGTCAGCGGCGTGCCCGTAGCCAACGGTGATCGGGGCGACGCAGGGCAGTAATCGGTAGCTGTACCGGGCGCAACCCGCGGCATGTGAAGCCGTAGTTTGCGAACCCCTGTGGTTTTTAAACCCCTGTAGTTTTTAAACCCCGTATGCCGGCAAGGCGGCGGGGTTTTCGTTTTCTGGGAGCCGATTCCGATGTCCGAACTCAAAGCGCGCGTCACCGAAGACATGAAGAACGCCATGCGCGCCAAAGACGCGCCGCGCCTGTCGGCGCTGCGTCTGCTGCTGGCGGCGATCAAGCAGCGCGAGGTCGACGAGCGCCGCGAGCAGACCGACGCCGACGTCGTGGCCGCGATCGACCGCATGCTCAAGCAGCGCCGCGATTCCATCTCCCAGTTCGAAGCGGCCCAGCGGCAGGATCTCGCCGATGCCGAGAAGTTCGAGGTGACGGTCCTGCAGGTGTACATGCCACAGGCCCTGTCCGAAGCCGAGATCGAAGCC
>JAYTTO010000288.1:0-2556 GCA_043744975.1 Betaproteobacteria bacterium
CGGTTCTGGATTTCGAACGCGACCTCGTTGGCGCCACCGTGCTTGGGGCCGCGCAGCGCACCGATGGCACCGGTGATGGCTGAATACAAGTCGGAACCGGTGCCGGCGATGACGCGGCCGGTGAAGGTGGACGCGTTGAATTCGTGTTCGGCGTAGAGGTTGAGCGAGGTCTGCATCGCGTGCACCCACAGCGCCGACGGCGCCTTGCCGTGGAGCAGATGCAGGAAGTGACCGGCGATCGAATCGTCGTCGGTCTCGGTCTCGATGCGGCGGCCGTTGTGGCTCCAGTGGTACCAGTAGAGCAGCACCGAGCCGAGCGACGCCATCAGGCGGTCGGCGATGTCGCGCGCGCCGCGGATGTTGTGGTCGTCCTTCTCCGGCAGCATCGTGCCGAGCAGCGAGACGCCGGTGCGCATGACATCCATCGGATGCGCCGAAGCGGGGATGTGCTCGAGCGCGGCCTTCAGGCTGGCCGGCAGGCCGCGCAGGGCGCGCAGCTTGATGCGGTAGTCGGACAGCTCGGCCGGCGTCGGCAGGTGCTCGTGCAACAGCAGATAGGCGATCTCCTCGAACGAGGCTTCGTCGGCAAATTCCAGGATGTCGTAGCCGCGGTAGTGCAGGTCGTTGCCGGTGCGGCCGACGGTGCACAGCGCGGTGTTGCCGGCGGTGATGCCGGAGAGCGCGACGGATTTCTTCGGTTTCGGGCCGGCGGCCGGCGGCGCCTCGGTTTCGGTACTCACTGGGCTTTCTCCTTGGCGAACAGGGCGTCTAGTTTGTCTTCGTACGCGTGATACCCGAGATACCGGTAGAGATCGGCCCGGGTCTGCATCTTCGAAATCAGATTCTTCTGCGTACCTTCGGCGCGGATCGTCTGGTAGACCGCGAGCGCCGCGGCGTTCATGGCGCGGTAGGCCGAGCAGCAGTACAGCACGATGTCGACCCCGACCGAAGCCAGCTCAGCGGTCGTGAACAGCGGGGTGTGGCCGAACTCGGTGATGTTGGCGAGGATCGGCACCTTCACTGCCTGCTGGAACTGGCGGTACATCGACAGCTCGGTCATGGCTTCGGGGAAGATCATGTCGGCACCGGCTTCGACGTAGGCACAGGCGCGGTCGATCGCCGCCTGCAGGCCTTCGATCGCGAGCGAATCGGTGCGCGCCATGATGACGAAGCCGGGGTCGGTGCGGGCATCGACCGCGGCCTTGATGCGATCGACCATCTCGTCGGTCGCGACGACTTCCTTGCCGGGGCGGTGGCCGCAGCGCTTGGTGCTCACCTGGTCTTCCATGTGCACCGCGCCGGCGCCCGCCTTGATCATCGAGCGGATGGTGCGGGCGATATTGAAGGCGCCGCCCCAGCCGGTGTCGATGTCGACCAGCAGTGGCAGGGTGGTGACGTCGGTGATGCGGCGGACGTCGGTCAGGACGTCCTCCAGGGTGCTGATGCCCAGATCGGGCATCCCGAGCGAATTGGCGGCGACGCCGCCGCCGGACAGGTACAGGGCCTTGTAGCCGGTGGCCTCGGCCATGCGCGCGGTGTAGGCGTTGATGGCGCCGATCACCTGCAGCGGCTGCTCGGCGGCGACGGCCTCGCGGAAGCGGGTGCCGGCCGATGGGGAAATCATCATGACGGGAATCTCCTTCAGGTCTGTTGCCTGTGTTGACAGGCCCTAATCCAGCGCGGGCGGCGCCGGTAACGAGGCCTGGGACCGCCGCACCGCGCGGCGCTCCACGGCCGTTGTGCTCAACCCAACAGATGTCGGACGGCGTCGCGTTCCTCGAGCAGTTCGCGGTGGGTTGCGTCCATGCGGGCACGGCTGAAGTCGGAGATGGCAATGCCCTTGACGATGTCGTACCGGCCATTACGGCAGGTGACCGGATAACCGTAGAGGCAGCCTTCCGGGATGCCGTAGCTGCCGTCGGCCGGGATGCCCATCGTGACCCAGTCGCCGTCGCGGGTGCCGTGGACCCAGTCGCGGATGTGGTCGATGGCGGCATTGGCGGCGCTGGCGGCACTGGAGAGGCCGCGCGCCTCGATGATGGCCGTGCCGCGCTTCTGCACCGTCGGGATGAAGGTCTGCTCGACCCAGGCCTGGTCGTCGATCAGGCCGGAAACGGCCTTGCCGTCGATCTCGGCGCTGTAGAGATCGGGGTACTGCGTGGCCGAGTGGTTGCCCCAGATGGTGACCTTGCGGACGCTGGCGACCGGCTTGGCGGTGCGCGCGGCGATCTGCGACAGGGCGCGGTTATGGTCGAGCCGCATCATGGCGGTGAAGTTGGCGGCCGGCAGGTCGGGCGCGTTGCGCATGGCGATGTAGGCGTTGGTGTTGGCCGGGTTGCCCACCACCAGCACCCGCACGTCGCGCGCGGCAACCTCGTTGAGCGCCTTGCCCTGGGTGGTGAAGATGGCGCCATTGGCTTCGAGCAGGTCCTTGCGTTCCATGCCCTTGCTGCGCGGCCGGGCCCCGACCAGCAGCGCGACCGAGATGTCGCGGAAGGCGACTTTCGGGTCGTCGGTGACGACCACGCCGGCGAGCAACGGGAAGGCGCAGTCCTC
>JAYTTO010000289.1:0-1945 GCA_043744975.1 Betaproteobacteria bacterium
GATGCCGAACGCGCGATCGACGCGATGCTGGGCGCGCGCAAACTGGGCGAAGCAGGCGCGCGCGTGGTGATCGAGGAATGCCTCGAGGGCGAGGAGGCGAGCTTCATTGTGATGTGCGATGGCGCGCACGTGCTGCCGCTCGCCACCAGCCAGGACCACAAGCGGCTGCTCGACGGCGATCATGGGCCCAACACCGGCGGCATGGGCGCCTACTCGCCCGCGCCGGTCGTCACCCCGGAAATCCACGCGCGCATCATGCGGGAAATCATCCTGCCGACGGTCGCCGGCATGGCCAGGGACGGCGCGCCCTACACCGGATTTCTTTACGCCGGCCTGATGATCGACAAAGCGGGCAATCCGAAGACCATCGAATTCAATTGCCGGATGGGCGACCCGGAGGCGCAACCGATCATCCTGCGCCTCAAGTCCGACCTGCTCGACCTGGTCGAAGCCGCGCTCGACGGCACGCTCGACCAGGCCGAAGCCGAATGGGACCGTCGCTGCGCGCTCGGCGTGGTGCTCGCCGCGCACGGCTATCCGGACGCGCCGCGCAAGGGCGACCGGGTTGTGGGGCTCACCGCGCCGGCTGCGGATTGCCGCGTGTTTCATGCGGGCACCAGGATGGAAGGCAAGGAGGTGGTGACCAGCGGCGGACGAGTGCTCTGCGTGACGGCGCTCGGCGACAACCTGCGGATCGCGCAGAAGCGCGCCTACCAGGGCGTCGACAGGGTGCGTTTCGAAGGCATGCAGTACCGCCGCGACATCGGATACCGGGCGCTCAAGCGCGGCTGATGGATCTCGCCGCGGCGCACGCGTATTTCACCGGCCTGCAGCAGCGCATCGTCGCGGCGCTCGGCCGCCTCGACGGCAGGCCGTTTCGCCGGGACGTGTGGCAGCGCCCGGACGGCGGCGGGGGCGTGACGTGCGTGATCGAAGAGGGCGATTTGTTCGAGCGCGGCGGCGTGAACTTCTCGCGCGTGCAGGGCGAACGGCTCCCCGCGTCCGCGAGCGCGTCGCGCACCGAGCTGGCGGGCCGCGGCTTCGACGCGATGGGCGTGTCGCTGGTGCTCCATCCGCGCAATCCGTACGTGCCGACCGTCCACATGAACGTGCGCCTGTTCGCGGCGACCCGCGAGGGCGAAGCCCCGGTGTGGTGGTTCGGCGGCGGCATGGACCTCACGCCGTATTACGGCTTCGAGGAGGACGCGCGCCATTTCCACGCCACCTGTCGCGATGCGCTCGCGCCGTTCGGCGCAGATCGCCACGCGCGCTACAAGAAGTGGTGCGACGAATACTTCTTCCTTCGCCACCGCAATGAGCCGCGCGGCATCGGGGGGATTTTTTTCGACGATTTGTGCGAAGACGGGTTCGACTTCAGCTTCGCGCTGGCGCAGAGCGTCGGCGAGCATTTCCTCGCGGCCTATGTGCCGATCGCGGAGCGCCGCCGCGCGTTGCCGTATGGCGATCGCCAACGGCGCTTCCAGGCCTATCGGCGGGGGCGCTATGTCGAATTCAACCTGGTATGGGACCGCGGCACGCTGTTCGGCCTGCAGTCTGGCGGGCGCACCGAGGCGATCCTGATGTCGCTGCCGCCGATCGTGAAGTGGCGCTACGACTGGAAGCCTGAAGCGGGCACGCCCGAGGCGCGGCTTTACACCGACTTCCTGCGCCCGCGTGATTGGGCCGACTGGGCACCGGCTTGACTGGCGGCTTAACCGGCGATACCGCGCGAGTCGCCATCTTCGGTGGCAGCTTCGACCCGGTGCACCGGGCGCACCTGGCCTTGGCCCGGTTGGCGTTGCGCGAACTTGAGCTCGACGAGCTGTGCTGGGTGCCGGCCGGCCAACCCTGGCAGAAGGCACGCGAACTCGCGCCGGCCGTGCACCGCGAGGCGATGGTGCGGCTGGCCATCGCAGGCGAGCCGCGCTTCACGCTGTCGCGCTGC
>JAYTTO010000290.1:0-6217 GCA_043744975.1 Betaproteobacteria bacterium
GGTCGAACATGTTGTACCACATGTTGTGAATACCGGCCAAAGTGATGAACTGGTACTTGTAGCCCATCGCGCCCAGCTCGCGCTGGAACCTGGCGATGGTGGCGTCGTCGATGTTCTTCTTCCAGTTGAACGACGGCGAGCAGTTGTAGGACAGCATCTTGCCCGGGAACACCGCATGGATCGCCTCGGCGAACTTCCGCGCGAAGGCCAGATCCGGCGTGCCGGTCTCGCACCAGATCAGGTCGGCGTAGGGCGCATACGCCAGACCGCGGGCGATCGCCTGCGCGATGCCGTTGTTGGCGCGGTAGAAGCCCTCGGCCGTGCGCTCGCCGGTGAGGAACGGCCTGTCGTTTTCGTCGATGTCGCTGGTCACCAGGTTGGCCGCTTCGGCATCGGTGCGGGCGAACAGCAGGGTCGGCACACCCATGGTGTCGGCGGCGAGGCGGGCGGCAACGAGCTTCTGCACCGCTTCCCGGGTCGGGACCAGAACCTTGCCGCCCATGTGGCCGCACTTCTTGGCCGAGGCGAGCTGGTCTTCGAAGTGGACGCCGGCGGCGCCGGCGTCGATCATGGCCTTCATCAGCTCGAACGCGTTGAGCACACCGCCGAAGCCGGCTTCGGCGTCGGCGACGATCGGCGCGTACCAGTCGATGCTGTCCTTGCCTTCCGAATGATGGATCTGGTCGGCGCGGATGAAGGTATTGTTGATGCGACGGACCACGGACGGGACGCTGTTGACCGGATACAACGACTGGTCGGGATACATCTCGCCGCCGGCGTTGGCATCGGCCGCGACCTGCCAGCCGGACAGGTAGATGGCCTTCAAGCCGGCCTTGACCTGCTGCATCGCCTGGTTGCCGGTCATGGCGCCGAGCGCGTTGACGAACGGCTCGTCGTGCAACAGCTTCCACAGCTTCTCCGAGCCGCGCCGGGCGAGGGTGTGCTCGATGTGGAGCGTGCCGCGGACGCGGTCGACGTCTTCGGCGCTGTAGGGACGGGAGATGCCCTTCCAGCGGGGGTTCTCCGCCCAATCCTTCTGCATCTGGGCAATGGTCTGTTCGCGGCTCATCGACTGCTCCTTCAGGGTGGATTCAATGCGTTGGGGGTGCTGCGGCCGTGCGCCCGGGGCCCGGAAGTCCGGATCGTCGTGCGCGGCTTGCTGCGTCAGCGGCGGCAGGCCGAGACGCAAGAAGCGTGACCGCAGGATTTCCACGTGATCACCGGAGGTCCGGTCCGGTGGATCGACGGCGCAGCCGGGATGGCAGCTGCCCCGCATACCGCCCGCGCGACGATGGTCGCTGGCAAGTTTGTGATGCGCTCAGCGTATAGGCGCAAGGTTGCGCGTCGCAACAATTCGGTTGCGTTCGACAAAACATCAGTAAATACAGGTGTCTGTATTTAAGGGGCGCAGCTAATCCCGGATTGTGGGATTAGATTTCAGCGCGTTGCTGCAAGGCATGACCGCGCCGGGTCACAGGGGGAGGGCGTGTTCCGCCACCAGGATCCCGTCTTCGTCGGCGTAGAGGTAGTCGCCCGGGGCGAAGCGGACGCCGCCGAAGGTGACCGGAACGTCGCGCTCGCCGATGCCGCGCCGGACGCTGCGCAGCGGATGGGTCGCGAGCGCGCTGACGTAGACCGGCATGGTCGCGATCTCGGCGCTGTCGCGAATGCAGCCCCAGACCAAGATGCCGGCCCAGCCATTGTCGATGACCAGCCGGGCGAGCTGGTCGCCGACCAGCGCACAGCGCAGGGAGCCGCCGCCGTCAACCACCAGAACGGCGCCATTGCCGGGCTGTTCCAGTGTCGCCCGGATGAGCGCGTTGTCTTCGAACACCTTGAGGGTCGCAGCAGGTCCCTGGCAGCTACCGCGGCCGCCGAAGGAGCGCAGCAGGGGCGCGAGGATCCGGACGGTGGCGCCATACTGGTCGCAGATGTCGCTGGTTCTGGGGTCGTCCATGGCGGTGGCCCGGTGGGGAAGGTGTGATGGCGCGGCACCGGGCAGCACGGCGCCCGGTTTCGCAAACGACATTGCGGTGGACTACACTTCGAGTCGATAAGGAAGTCGTACTGCCTGCGGGCCGGACCAGGGCAGCGTGCCCGTTGTTGCCCGCCTCTTCGTTTCTCACCAGCCCCCTTACAGGTGATCGATGTACAAGCATATCAAGGTGCCCGCCAGCGGCCAGAAGATCAAGGTCAATGCCGATTTTACGCTGGCAGTTCCAGACGATCCGATCGTGCCGTTCATCGAGGGTGACGGCACCGGCGTCGACATCACGCCGGTCATGATCGCGGTGGTCGATGCCGCGGTGGCCAAGGCCTACGGCGGCCGCCGCAAGATCTCCTGGATGGAGATCTACGCCGGCGAAAAATCGACCAAGGTCTACGGCGAGAATGTCTGGCTGCCGGACGAGACGCTGGAGGCCGCAAGGGAGTTCGTGGTGTCGATCAAGGGGCCGCTCACCACGCCGGTCGGCGGCGGCATCCGCTCGATCAACGTCGCCCTGCGTCAGGAACTCGACCTGTACGTCTGCCTGCGCCCGATCCGGTATTTCGCCGGCGTGCCGAGCCCGCTCAAGAACCCGGAGAAGACCGACATGGTCATCTTCCGCGAGAACTCGGAGGACATCTACGCCGGCATCGAATGGCAGGCCGGGACGGAAGCGTGCCGCAAGGTGATCGCGTTCCTGATCGGCGAGATGGGCGTGAAGAAGATCCGGTTCCCCGATACCTCCGGCATCGGCATCAAGCCGGTGTCGCGCGAAGGCACCGAGCGACTGGTTCGCAAGGCGATCCGGTATGCGGTGGCCAACCAGCGCAAGTCGGTGACGCTGGTCCACAAAGGCAACATCATGAAGTTCACCGAAGGCGGCTTCCGCGACTGGGGCTATGCGCTCGCCCAACGCGAGTTCGGCGCCGAGCCGATCGACGGCGGCCCGTGGATGAAGCTGCCCGGCGGCATCGTCGTCAAGGATGTCATTGCCGACGCCTTCCTGCAGCAGATCCTGCTGCGGCCGGAGGATTACGACGTGATCGCCACCCTGAACCTCAACGGCGATTACATTTCGGACGCCCTGGCGGCGCAGGTGGGCGGCATCGGCATCGCGCCCGGCGCAAATCTGAGCGACACGGTCGCCATGTTCGAGGCGACCCACGGGACCGCACCGAAATATGCCGGCAAGGATTACGTCAATCCGGGCTCCCTGATCCTGTCGGCCGAGATGATGCTGCGTCACATGGGCTGGCCCGAGGCGGCCGACCTGATCATCCGCAGCACCGATGCGGCGATCACGGCCCGGACCGTGACCTACGATTTCGCCAGGCTGATGACCGGAGCCACCCAGGTCTCGTGTTCCGGCTTCGGCAAGGCCATGATCGCGTTGATGTGACGGTGCCGGCCGGGACACGCGTCACCCAGACCATCACCGACCGGTCGCGGGCGGGCTCGTCGAGCCCGCCCAACGAAGGCTTGTTGTTCGCGCTGGCCGGCGTCATGTGTACGACGGGGTTGCAGCGGTGCCCGCGGCACTGCCCTCGGGCGCGACCGGCGGCCTGCGCACCACCACGGCACGCCACTTGTAAATTTCAGTTGATCGCGCAAAATAGGGCTGTCCCCGCAGGCAACGTCGGAGTGGATCGGTCATGGCAATAGGTCCACGCGAGGGCGGTGTTCTTGAGCTCGAAAAGCAGAAAGTCAAGCCGCCGCCGCTCTTCAAGGTTCTCCTGCTCAACGATGACTACACGCCGATGGACTTCGTGGTCGGCATACTGCAAAACTTCTTTGGCTTGACCCGGGAGCAGGCAACACAGGTGATGCTCAAGGTGCATCGTGAAGGAATGGGCGTGTGCGGCGTGTATCCGAAGGATGTCGCGGCGACCAAGGTGGAACATGTGGTTTCCTATGCCCGGCAACACCAGCATCCGCTGCAATGCGTGATGGAGGAGAACTGAATGATTGCTCAGGAACTTGAGGTCAGTCTGCACATGGCCTTCATGGAAGCCCGGCAGAAGCGGCACGAATTCATCACCGTAGAGCATCTGCTGCTGGCCATGCTCGACAACCCCTCCGCCTCCGAGGTGCTGCGGGCCTGTGCCGCGAACATCGACGAGCTGCGCAAGCAGCTCACCGAGTTTATCAACGAGCACACTCCCGTGGTCTCCGGCGAGGAGGTCGACACCCAGCCGACGCTGGGCTTCCAGCGCGTCATCCAGCGCGCCATCCTGCACGTCCAGTCCTCCGGCAAGAAAGAAGTCACGGGCGCCAACGTACTGGTTGCGATCTTCGGCGAGAAGGATTCCCACGCGGTCTATTTCCTGCACCAGAAGGGCGTGACCCGTCTCGACGTTGTCAACTTCATTTCGCACGGCATCAGCAAGGTGCCGCAGACCAGCGCGCCGGCGAGCAAGAGCGAGCCTGACACCGAGTCCGACCAGGAGCAGTCGGCCGGCGGGGCGCTTGAGACCTACACACTCAATCTCAACGCACTCGCCATCAGCGGCAAGATCGACCCGCTGATCGGGCGCGAACGCGAGGTCGAGCGCGTGATCCAGACGCTCTGCCGCCGCCGCAAGAACAATCCGCTGCTCGTCGGCGAGGCCGGTGTCGGCAAGACCGCCATCGCCGAAGGCCTCGCGCGCCGCATCATCGAAGGCCAGGTGCCCGAAATTCTCAACCACTCGATCGTCTATGCGCTCGACATGGGCGCGTTGCTGGCCGGCACCAAGTATCGCGGCGACTTCGAGCAACGCCTGAAGGCGGTGCTCAAGCAGCTCATCGAGAACCCGAACGCGATCCTGTTCATCGACGAGATCCACACCCTCATCGGCGCCGGAGCTGCATCGGGCGGCACCCTGGACGCCTCCAACCTGCTCAAGCCGGCCCTGTCTTCCGGCCAGATGAAGTGCATCGGTGCAACGACGTACCAGGAGTTCCGCGGCATCTTCGAGAAGGATCACGCGCTGTCGCGGCGGTTCCAGAAGATCGATGTGGTCGAGCCTTCGGTCGACGAGACCGTGGCGATCCTGCGCGGCCTGAAGACCCGCTTCGAGGCCCATCACGGGGTGCGCTACACCGAGGCCGCGCTCACCACGGCTGCCGAGCTCTCGGCGCGCTACATCAACGACCGCCACCTGCCCGACAAGGCGATCGACGTCATCGACGAGGCTGGCGCCGCGCAGCGGATCCTGCCCAAGTCGAAGCAGCGCAAGGTGATCGGCAAGCACGACATCGAGGAGACGGTCGCCAAGATCGCCCGCATTCCGCCGCAGAGCGTCTCGTCCAACGACCGCACGGCGCTACGCAACCTTGATCGCGACCTGAAGGCGGTCGTCTTCGGCCAGGATCGCGCGATCGAAGCGTTGTCGGCGGCAATCAAGATGTCGCGCAGCGGCCTGGGCAATCCGCAGAAGCCGATCGGATCGTTTCTGTTCTCCGGGCCCACGGGCGTCGGCAAGACCGAGGTTGCACGCCAACTGGCCTACATCCTCGGCGTCGAGTTGCTCCGCTTCGACATGTCCGAATACATGGAGCGTCACGCCGTATCGCGGTTGATCGGCGCGCCTCCCGGCTATGTCGGTTTCGACCAAGGCGGACTGTTGACCGAAGCCATCACCAAGCATCCGTACGCGGTGCTGCTGCTCGACGAGATCGAGAAGGCGCATCCGGACATCTTCAACATCCTGCTCCAGGTGATGGATCACGGCACGCTCACCGACAACAACGGACGCAAGGCCGACTTCCGCAACGTCGTGGTCGTCATGACCACCAACGCGGGTGCCGAGAACCTGTCGAAGACCTCGATCGGCTTCACGCTCAGCAAGCAGACCGGCGACGAACTGGCCGAGATCAAGCGCCTGTTCACACCCGAGTTCCGCAACCGTATCGACGCGACCATCTCGTTCGCGGCGCTGTCCCACGAGGTGATCCTGCGCGTGGTCGACAAGTTCCTGATGCAGCTCGAGGAGCAGTTGCACGAGAAGAAGGTGGATGTGACCTTCTCGCAGGCGCTCAAGGATTATCTCGCCAAGCACGGCTTCGACCCGCTGATGGGCGCACGGCCGATGTCGCGGCTCATCCAGGACACGATCCGCCGTGCTTTGGCGGATGAGCTCCTGTTCGGCAAGCTGGCGACCGGCGGCAAGGTCCTGGTCGATGCCGATGCCGACGGCAAGGTCAAGCTGGTGTTCGAAGACGCCCCGCCGCCAGCGCCCGCACGCGAAG
>JAYTTO010000291.1:0-7955 GCA_043744975.1 Betaproteobacteria bacterium
GGCCGGCCGCGGCTGGTGATGATCGACGCCGATCCGGCGCGCATGGCATCGCGCGGCGTCACGGTGAAGGACATCAACGACGCGCTGCTGCGGCAGAACGTGAACCTGCCCACGGGCTCGACCCAGATCGGCAGCCGCGAGTACATCCTCGCCATCAACAACACGCCGGAGAAGATCGACCAGATCGGCGACATGCCGATCCGCACTGCGAACGGCGCCGAGATTTTCATCCGCGACGTGGCCGATGTCCGCGACGGCTACAACGAACAGACCAGCCTGGTCCGTCACGACGGCCGCAAGTCGAGCCTGCTCACGGTGCTGAAGAGCGGCGGCGCCTCGACGCTCGACATCATCCGCGAGGTGCGCGAGCGCATCGCAGCGGTCGAGCTGCCGGAGGGCATGCAGTTGTCGTTCCTGTTCGACCAGTCGGTGTTCGTGGTCAACGCCATGCATGCCGTGGTGATCGAGGGCGTGATCGCCGCCGGCTTCACCGGCCTGATGGTGCTCGCGTTCCTGGGCAACCTGCGCTCCACGGTCATCGTCGTGGTCGCGATCCCGCTGTCGGTGCTGTTCGCGGTCATCCTGCTCGGCGCCCTGGGCCACACCCTCAACCTGATGACCCTCGGGGGGCTGGCGCTGTCGGTCGGCATTCTCGTCGACGACGCCACCGTCGCCATCGAGAACGTGCATCGCCACCTCGCCATGGGAGAGGATCTGCGTACGGCCATTCTGGAAGCGGCCCGTGAGGTCGCCGTGCCGGCTTTCGTCGCCATGCTCTGCATCTGCATCGTGTTCCTGCCGGTGCTGCTGCTCACCGGCGCGCCGCGCTACCTGTTCGTGCCGATGGCGCTGGCCGTGGTGTTCGCGGTCGTCGCCTCCTGGTTCGTGTCGCGCACGCTGGTGCCGGTGATGAGCCGCTACCTGCTGACCGAGCACCACTTCGCCGCCAGCGCCGGCCAGCGCGCCACGAGCATCTTCGGCAGGATGCACGGCGCCATCGAATCGGGCTTCGCCCGCGTGCAGCGACGCTACGAACGTGTCCTGGACTGGGCCTTGACCCGGCCGGCGATCGCGACCATCGTCTTCGCGATCGTCGTCGCGTCAGGCGCAGCGGCGATACCGTTCGTCGGGCAGGATTTTTTCCCGGTGGTGGATGCCGGCCAGATCCGGTTGCACATCAATGCGCCGGTCGGCACCCGCATCGAGGAAACCGGCGCGATCTTCTCCGAGGTCCAGAACGAGATCCGGCGCGTCGTCGCGCCCGCGGACCTCGACGTCATCATCGACAACATCGGCGTACCGCCGTCGACCAATCTCGCCTACAGCGACAACGTCACGATCACTTCGGCCGACGGCGAGATGCTGGTGGCGCTCAAGGCCGAGCACGGCAGCTCGACCGCGGAGTACGTGCGCCGCCTGCGGGAGCTGCTGCCGAAGCGCTTCCCCGACTGCGGGTTCTACTTTCAGCCCGGGGACATGATGAACCAGATCCTCAATTTCGGCCTGCCGGCACCGATCGACATCAGGATCCTCGGCGGCGATCTCGGCAACTTCGCCATGGCGCGCAAGATCGAGGCCGCCGTGCGCGCGGTGCCGGGGGCGGTGGATGTGCACGTCCACCAGATCATGAACCAGCCGGCGCTCAAGATCGAAGTCGACCGCACCCGCGCGCACGAACTCGGCATCAGCCAGCGCGACATCGCCGAGAACTACCTGATCTCGTCGAGTTCGAGCGTAGTGCTGACGCCGACCTACTGGAACGACCCCAAGTCGGGCCGGCCCTATCAGGTGGTGGTGGTGCAGCCGCACCATACGGCGCTCGACTCGATCGATGCGATCCTCGGCATCCCGCTCCCGGGCCGCGGCCAGTCGCCGACCATCCCGTTGGGCAACGTGGCGACCGTCAAGCGCGCGGAAGTCCCCGCCATCATCAATCATGTCAACACCGAACTGGCGTTCGACGTCTACGCCAACGTGCAAGGCCGCGACCTGGGTGGCGTCAGCCGCGACGTGAACACGATCCTCGCCGACTTCCAGACCGCCGCCACCGCGCAGAAGAACAACACCCGCATCGAACTGGCCGGTCAGGCGCAGAGCATGGCGGACACCTTTGTCCGCATGGGCCTGGGAATGGTCTTTGCGACGCTCTTGGTCTACTTCGTCCTGGTGGTCAACTTCCAGTCGTGGACCGATCCGCTGCTGATCCTGGCGGCCCTGCCGGGCGCACTTGCGGGCGTGGTCTGGATGCTGTTCCTCACCGGCACCACTTTCAGCGTGCCGGCCATGCTGGGGGCGATCATGACCATCGGTGTCGCCACGGCAAACAGCATCCTGATGATCAGCTTCGCCAACGCCGAACTGGCGGGCGGCCGCGATGCGCGCGCAGCCGCGCGCGAAGCCGGCAGGACCCGGTTGCGACCGGTGGTGATGACGGCGTTCGCGATGATCGCGGGCATGCTGCCGATGGCATCGGGCCTGGGCCACGGCGGCGAGCAGAATGCCCCACTCGGCCGTGCCGTGGTCGGCGGCCTGTTGCTCGCAACGGTGACGACGCTGCTGTTCGTGCCCGTCATGTTCGCGTGGCTGCGGCGGCGCGGCCCGGTCAAGCTGCGCTTCCCGCAGGACCGCGAGTTTGCCTGACCGACGGACACGGAACACCCCGCCGCCATGCGGACCGCGGTCTTGCTAACCGGCTGCCAGCAGTTCGGCGCCCGGCTCGGCCCGCGCCGGTTCCCACCGTCGCCGGAGCAGGCTGAACACCACCGGCACGAAGATCAGCGTCGCCAGCGTGGCCATCACGAGCCCGCCGATCACGGCACGGCCGAGCGGGGCATTCTGCTCGCCGCCTTCGCCCAGTCCGAGGGACATCGGGATCATCCCGACGATCATCGCGAATGCCGTCATCAGCACCGGACGCAAGCGCGCGAATCCGGCCTCGATGGCCGCTTCGACCGGGTTCTTGCCGGCAGCGAGCTGATCGTTGGCGAACGCGATCACCAGGATGCTGTTCGCCGTGGCGACACCGACGGTCATGATCGCGCCCATCAGCGACGGGACGCTGAACGTGGTGCCCGTCGCCACCAGCAGCCAGACGATGCCGCAGAAGGCACCCGGCAAGGCCATGATGATGATGAGCGGATCGGTCCAAGACTGGAAGTTGATGACCAGGATGAAATAGACCAGCAGCACCGAGCCGATCAGGCCCAGGCCGAGGCGCAGGAAGGTGTCGTCCATGGTCCTGGCCTGGCCCCCGATCTCGATGGTCACACCCTTCGGCAGGGTCGGTGCCATCCCGTCGACGATCTTGCGGATGTCGGCCGCGACGCCGCCCAGGTCGCGATCCTGGACGCTCGCCATGACGTCGAACGTCGTCTGGACGTTAGTGTGCGTGACCAGCGTGGGCACCTTGCCTTCCTGGATCTGCGCCACGCTCGACAGGTACTGCACGGCGCCCTGCCCCACGCCGGGCATCGGCGTATTGGCGAGGTCCTCCAGGGTTTCCAGGTTGTGCGGCGGCGTCTGGACCACGAGGCTGTAGTTGCGCCCGGAGCGTGGGTCGGTCCAGTAGTTCGGAGACACCATAAGGCTCGAACTCGCGGAGATCAGCAGGTTGTCGGACACCTCGCGTTCGGTCATGCCCACTTCTGCGGCGCGGGAGCGGTCCACCTCGATCTGCAACGAGGGTTGATCGAGGCGCTGCTGCAGATGGACGTCCACTGCGCCACGAACGGCGGCGACGCGGTCCTTGAGGGTCTTGGCGACGACATGCAGGTCGGCGTCCTTGGCGAGGCCGAAAACCTTGACGTCGATCGGCGCGGGCAGGCCGAAGTTCAGGATCTGGTTCATCATGTCCGCCGGCTGGAAGTAGAACTCCAGCGCCGGAAACTCCTTCGGCAGCACGCGTCGCAGCTCGCGAATGTACGCCTTGCCGCCCTTTTCGCTTCCGGCTTTCAGCGCAATCAGGAGCTCGCCATCGGCCGAACTGCTGGTGACGTTGTCGCTCGTGGCGAGATTGGTCCCGGGCGGGATGCCGATGTTGTCGACGATGACGTCGAGGTCGGCGCCGACGATGCGGCGGATCGCATCCGACACACGGGAGAAGTACACGCCCGTATCCTCGATGCGGGTGCCGGTCGGCGCGGAGACGTGCAGGCGGATGGCACGCGCATCCACCACGGGAAAGAAATCGCGGCCCGCCATCGGAACCAGTACGGCAGCGCTGACCACCGCCAGCGCGAATATCGCGATCACCGGCAGCGGACGCCGCAGCGACCAGCGAAGCACCGCCACATAGCCGCGGCGGAAGGCTTCGAAGCGGCGATCGAACGCCAGGTAGAACCGGCGACCGATGCCTGGCTTCGCGTCGCTCGCGGCATGCCCGTGTCCGGCATGCCGGAACAGGTAGTGGGTCATCACCGGCACCAGCGTGCGCGACAGGGCGAACGAGATGCCGACCGAGAACACGACGGCGAGCGCCATGGGAATGAACAGATACTTCGGCGCGCCCGACAGCAGGGCGACCGGCAGGAACACGACGCAGATGCAAAGGGTCGCGACGAATGCCGGGACGGCAATCTCGTTCGAGCCGTCGAGGATCGACTGGATCAAGCCCTTGCCCATGTCCATGTGCCGATGGATGTTCTCCACCGTCACGGTCGCGTTGTCGACGAGGATGCCGACAGAAAGTGCGAGGCCGCCGAGCGTCATCAGGTTGAGCGTGTGCCCGAATGCAGACAGGCAAACGATGCCGGCCAGCACCGAGACCGGTATCGACACGGCGACGATCACCGTGCTGCGCCAGCTGCCGAGGAACAACAGGATCAGCAGCCCGGTCAGTGCGGCCGCGATCAGGCCTTCGACCACCACGCCCTTCATGGCAGCGACGACGAACGTGGACTGGTCGAACAACACGGTCAGCTTCAGGTCGCCCGGCAACGGCACGCTGTCGAGCACTTCGCGGGCGGCTTCCACGACATCGAGCGTGGATGCCTGCCCGGTCTTCAGTACCGACATCAGCACCGATTTGTGCCCGTCGTAGCGCACCAGGTTGGTCTGGGGCATGAAGCCGTCGCGCACGTTGGCAACGTCGCGCAGGTAGATGATCCGGCCGTTGACTCGCTTCAGCGGGATCTCGTTCAGAAGCGAGACCTGCGCCGGACTGGTGTTGAGCCGCAGCACATATTCAGTAGGTCCGATGAACACGGACCCGGTGGGCCCGACCAGGTTCTGCTGGTTGAGCGCCCGGTTGACCTCGTTCGGTGTCAAGCCCTGCGCCGCGAGCCGTCCGGGGTCGAGGTCGGCGACGATGACGCGGGGGTTGCCCCCATACGGCGTGGGCAGCAGCGCGCCCTGCACCGGCGCCAGCGCCTGCCGCACCGTGAACTGCGCGAAGTCGAACATCTCGGCCTCGCTCTTGGTCGGACTGCCGAGCGCGACCTGCATGATCGGCACGCTCGACGGGTCGTACGCCAGGATGATCGGCGGCGTGGTGCCGACCGGCATTCGCTTCAGCACGGTCTGGGAAGTCGCCGTCACCTGCGCCACCGCCTGGTCGATGCGGACGGTCGGCTGGAAGTAGATCCGGATCACGCTCTTGCCGAACACGCTCTGCGATTCGATGCGCTTGATGTCGCTCACGAACTGCGTGATCGTGAACTCGCTGAACTGGGTGATCTGGTTGGCCATGTCCGCGGCGGGAAAGCCGTTGAACTGCCAGATCACGGTGACGATCGGTTCGTTGATCGACGGCAACACGTCCTTTGCCATGCGGATGATCGCGAGCGTGCCGGCGAGGATGATGACCAGCGCGACGACGATGAACGTGTACGGCCGGCGCAGCGAAAGCTTGACGATCCACATCGATCAGATCCTCCTGTTCCGGACGAGGGACGTTTCCGCGGAACCGGGACGGGATAATCATCGCGGGAGAAGTGCAGGTCAAGGCGGCGTGAGAAAATTTCTCACAGCGGCAGCACTGTAAGCTTGCAGTAAGCTTGCTAAGCAAGCATCGAAATCGGCTGCGGATTGCCGCGTTGTAGTGGGTTCCTTGTCGTTGATTCATGCAACGATCCCCGATATGTCATCGGTAACATTTCGGTTGCCTTTTGCATCTATGCAGACATTCGAGAAATTTGCACTTGGAAAGCCCTTTGCGGAATCCCCTTCATGCGGCAAGCGCGCCTGGGCCGTTCGCTGGGCTGCGCCGCTGGCGATCGCATGCTGCCTCGCGATCGAGTGCGCGACGGTCGATGCCGTGCGCGCCGCGCAGGAGGTTCCGGTGGTCACCGCGGTGAAGGCATCTCGCGGATCACCCGAGCGGGTGCTGCGTCTGCCAGGAACCGTGCATGCGTTCGAGGAAGCGGTCATCTTTCCCCGCGTAAGCGGTTACCTGAAGCGTTGGCTCGTCGACATCGGCGATCAGGTCAAGGCCGGCCAGGTGATCGCCGAAGTCGACACGCCCGAACTCGACCTGCAACTCGCCGAAGCGCAGCAGCATCTCGCGCAGGCCGAGGCGAACCTGCAACTCGCCCGGGTCACCGCCGAGCGCTATCGCTCGCTGCGTGAGCAGGATGCGGTCTCGGCCCAGGAAGTGGACGAACATTCGTCGGATCTCGAGGCCAAGACCGCGATGTACCGCGGCGTCAAGGCGGAGATCGACCGTCTGCGCGACTTCGCCACCTTCAAGCACGTCCGGGCGCCGTTTGCCGGCGTGGTCGGCGCGCGCAACCTGGAAAAGACGGCGCGCGGGGCATTGCTCGACGCGGGCAGCCGGCAGCCGGAGGCATGGCTGTACAAGATCAATCTGGTCGATCCGCTGCGCGTCTATGTCGCGGTGCCGCAGACCTACATGACGCTGATCCGAAAAGGCACCGAGTCCGAGATCGCGATCCGGGAATTTCCGGGCCGTGTCTACAAGGGCACGGTGTCCCGCACCAGCCAGTCGCTCGATCCGGCCTCGCGGACCCTCCTGACCGAAGTGCAGATTCCGAATCCCAAGGGACAGCTCTATCCCGGCCTGTATGCCAATGTGAAGCTGCTCCTGACGGACGAAGTGGCGCCGGTCGTGGTGCCGGGGTCGGCCGTCCTGACAGGCGCCGGCGTGAGCCGCGTCGCCGTCGTGGACGAGCACAGCCGGGTGAGTCTGCGCAAGGTCGTGCTCGGCCGGGATCTCGGCAAGGTCGTCGAGATTCTCGAAGGCTTGAAGGAAGGCGAGCGCGTGATAGCCAGTCCCGGCGACACGCTGGCCGACGGCACCCAGGTCCGGCTCGCGGCGGATGTGCCCGCCAGTGCTGCGGCGCCTGCGCGCAAGAAGAGTCAATGAACGTCGCCCCGAAGCCGCGATCCCCGATCGGCCTCGCCGCGCTGGCGATGACGGGTCTCGCCGTGCTGGCCGGATGCACCACCGTCGGTCCCGACTACAAACGTCCGGCGCCGCAGGTGCCGCCCGCCTTCGAGCAACAGGGGCCTTGGAAGGAGGCGGTTCCTGGCGACCTGATCGCACGTGGCGACTGGTGGTCGGTCTTCGGCGACCCCGTGCTCGACGACCTCGAGAAGCGCGCCAAATCGGACAATCCGACCTTGCTGGCGTATGCGGCGCGTGTCGACCAGGCGCGCGCCGTCGCCGGGATCGCCGGGTCGTTCATGTACCCCGAAGTCGGCGTCGGCGCGACGGCGGGGCGCTATCGAGCGTCCCGGAACCGGCCCGATCAACCGAGCAAGATTCCTGGCAACGCCGAGTACACGAGCAACGTCTACCGCGCCCCTCTGATCGCATCATATGAGGTGGACGCCTGGGGGCGGCTCAAGCGCCTTGGCGAATCGGCCCGTGCGCGCGCCGACGCGTCGCTGGCCGAATACCAGACGGTTTCCCTCACGCTCGAGAGCGAGATCGCCGGCACGTACTTTCGCCTGCGCCAGATCGACGAAGAGCGAAGAATCCTGGCGCAAAGCGTCGC
>JAYTTO010000292.1:0-1775 GCA_043744975.1 Betaproteobacteria bacterium
CGCGCCGATAAGCCGCTCGCATTGGCCGCCCTGCTCGACGACCTCGTCGCAGACGGCTTGGTGCCCGCCGCCGAGGCGCAAATCCTGTCCTCGCGCGAAGGCAAACGCCGGCTCGACCTGCACCCCCTGGTCGTCATCGCCGAGCAGAAATGGCCTGACCCCCGCACTCCCCGTAAGACGCTGCACCTCGAAGCCCTGTCCGAGTGGCTCGCCGGCAAGGCCGGTCTGCCCTACCGGCACATCGACCCGTTCAAGATCGACTTCGCCGCCATCACCAAGGTGATGTCGAACGCCTATGCGTCGCGCTTTCACATCCTGCCGCTGGAGGTGACCGCCAAGGAGTGCGTGGTCGCGACTGCCCAGCCGTACGTGCGCGAGTGGGAAGCGGAGCTCGCCCGGGCGCTGCGGCTGGAGATCCGCCGCGTGGTCGCCAACCCGGTGCAGATCGACACCTACCTGGTGGAGTTCTACAACCTGGCACGCTCGGTCCAGGGGGCACAGAAGCAGAAGAACGCCGAGTTCAACGACATCGCCAACTTCGAGCAACTGGTGCGGCTCGGGCAGACCGGCAATCTCGACGCCAACGACCGGCACATTGTCCACATCGTCGACTGGATCTTCCAGTACGCCTTCGAGCAGCGGGCGAGCGACATCCACATGGAGCCGCGCCGCGACGCCGGCAACGTGCGCTTCCGCATCGACGGCGTGTTGCATCAGGTCTATCAGATCCCGACCGCGGTGCTGGCGGCGATGACCAGCCGCATCAAGATCCTCGGCCGCATGGACGTGGTCGAGAAGCGCCGGCCGCAGGACGGCCGCATCAAGACCGTGACCCCGGACGGCGGCGAGGTCGAGCTGCGCCTCTCCACCATGCCCACGGCCTTCGGCGAGAAGCTGGTGATGCGCATCTTCAACCCGGATGTCATCGTCAAGGACTTCCGCGAGCTTGGCTTCACCGACGATGACCGCGCCAAGTGGGCGACGATGATCGCCCAACCGCACGGCATCATCCTGGTCACCGGCCCGACCGGCTCGGGCAAGACCACCACGCTGTACTCCACGCTGAAGCAGCTCGCCACCGGCGACGTGAACGTGTGCACTGTGGAAGACCCGATCGAAATGGTCGAGCCGGCGTTCAACCAGATGCAGGTGCACCACTCGATCGGGCTCGATTTCGCGGCCGGGGTGCGCACCCTGATGCGGCAGGACCCCGACATCATCATGGTGGGCGAAATCCGCGACCTCGAGACCGCCGAGATGGCGATCCAGGCCGCCCTCACCGGCCACCTCGTGCTGTCGACGCTGCACACCAACGACGCGCCTTCAGCGATGACGCGCCTGCTCGACCTCGGCGTGCCCGCCTATCTGCTCCATTCCACCATTCTCGGCGTGATGGCACAACGACTGGTGCGCACCCTGTGTACCCATTGCCGCGAAGCCGGCACCATCGATGACGACGCCTGGGACCTGCTGATCAGCCCGTGGCGGGCCGAGAAGCCGGCGCAGGTCTACTACGCCCGCGGCTGTCTCGAATGCCGGATGACCGGCTACATGGGCCGCGTCGGCATCTACGAGATCATGCTGCTGACCCCGGCGCTGCGGCCGCACATCACCTCCACGGCCGATCCGGCGCAAATCCGCGACCAGGCCCAACGCGACGGCATGAAATCGTTGCGCATCGGCGGCGCGCTCAAGGTGGCCCAGGGCGTGACCACCGTCGAGGAAGTGCTCAAGGCCGCGCCACCCGGTTCGTCCGACCGGCGGCGGCGCGAGGC
>JAYTTO010000293.1:0-4877 GCA_043744975.1 Betaproteobacteria bacterium
CCGGTGACATCGACCACCTCGCCGATGAAATACAGGCCCGGCACCGCTCGCACCCCCATGGTCTTGGACGATAAGGCAGCGGTGTCGACGCCGCCCAGCGTCACTTCCGCCTTCCGATAGCCTTCACTGCCGCTCGGGCGGACCCGCCAGTCGTGCAACCGGGCCGACAGCAGGTTCCGGGCCGGATCGCTCATCCGCTTCAGCGGCTGCGTGGCATCGTGCACCTCGCACCACTGTTGCGCGAGACGTTTGGGCAGGTGCCCGGCCAGGACGGCGGCCGGCAACCGGTCACGGTTGTCCGCACCCGACAGCAACTCCCCGGTGTCGCAATTCGGCAGCAGGTCGATGCTGATCGGCTCCCCGGGCAGCCAGTAGGACGACGCCTGGAGAATGGCTGGTCCGGACAGGCCGCGGTGGGTGAAGAGCACGTTCTCGCGAAAGCGGCCGGCGCCGGCGCTGACCACCGCGTCGACCGACAGCCCGGACAGATCGCCGTACCGCGCCAGTTCCGCGGCGTCGAACGTCAGCGGCACCAATCCCGCCCGCGGGGGGATCACGCCGATGCCGAACTGTTCCGCGACACGGTAGCCGAATGGCGTCGCGCCGATCTTCGGTATCGACAATCCGCCGGTGGCGATCACCAGGGCGCCGGCCGTGAAGACGCCATCGGCGGTCACCACGCGGTAGCCAGGGGAACCAGCCTCGATCCGGTCGATGCGGCAGCCGATGCGCCCGGACACACCGCCCGCATCGCATTCGGCGCGCAGCATGTCGATGATCTGCGTGGCGCTGCCGTCGCAAAACAGCTGGCCCAGCGTCTTCTCGTGCCAGGCGATGCCATGGTGTTCGACCAGCGCGAGGAAATCCTGCGGTCCGTAGCGGGCCAGTGCCGAGCGGCAGAACGCCGGATTGCGCGAGATGAAGTGCTCCGGCCGGCAGTGCAGGTTGGTGAAATTGCAGCGCCCGCCGCCGGAGATGCGGATCTTCTCGCCGATCACCGGCGCGTGGTCCAGCAGCAGCACGCGGCGGCCCCGCGCGCCGGCCGTGGCGGCGCACATCATGCCGGCCGCGCCGGCGCCGACGACGATGGCGTCGAAGTGCCTGGCGGTGCCGGTGTTCAGGCTTTGGCCGCCTTCGCCGCCAGCCGCTGGTCGAAGCGCTCGCGCTGGACGACCATGCGTTCGTGCCGCCCCTTGCTGATGACATCGATGCCGTCGTGCGCCTCGACCTCGAACACCAGCCGGCGGCCGTCGACCTCGACCAGCTTCACCTTCGCCACGACCTCGAGCCCGGGCGGGGTGGCGGCGGAATGGCTGACGTCGATGTGGGTCCCGAGGGTCAGCTCGGTGGGCCAGTCCAGATGCGGCTTGATCGCGTCCACGCAGGCCCATTCGAGGAAGCCGACCATGAATCCGGTGGCAAACACCTGCGGCATCGCCTGGAAATCGGGCGACTCGGGATACAGCGCCGGCACGGTCTTGGCCGCGGATACCCGCAAGCGGAGTTCGTGTTCGATGCCGGCTTTCAGGGTGTCCTTCACGACGTTGCCTCCTGCCTGATGGTAGTGGTGTTGGTACGGATGGGGGACGCAGCCGCGGACGCTTGCGGGCGCGTCGACAGCCAGGCGCCCAGCAGTAGCGCGCCGCAGGCCGCGACCGACGGCCACAGGAAGCCGCCGCTGTCGGCGGCCAGGTAGCCGGCGAAGATCGGGCCGAGGATCTGGCCGGCGCCGAACACGACGGTGAGGATGCCGATCGAGCGGCTGCTGGCCATGGTGGTGATGGCGCGCCCGCGGGCGATGATCAGCGACGAGATGCCGACGAAGGTGCCGCCCAGGCCGATGGCGGCGATTGCCACACCGGCGACACCGAGGCCGGCGAAGGGCGCCAGGGCGGCGATCGCTTCGACGACGAACGAGATCGCGATGGCCCTGTGCACGCCCAGACGCTCCGACAGGTACGACCATACCCACGGCGACGGTGCCGCCGCCAGGCCGACGACAACCCATGACCAGGTCGCCCAGTGCTCGAGCGCCGGCACCGACCGGACCAGCGTCGGCAGGTAGGTGGCGTGGATGATGTAGCCCATGCCGAAGCAGGCATAGCCCAGGTTGAGCGCCACGAAGGGCCATGCCGAACCGGCCGGCTGCGGCGCCTCTGCTGGTGTGCCGGCCGCCGCCAGACGCGCCGGCACCGCGAGCAGCATCCGGTCGAAGCCCCAGGCGGTGACGCTGAATACCGGCACCGCGAGGACGCTCATCCCCCACCACATGTCGCGCCAGTGCGCACCGATCGCCTGGAGCCAGACGACCAGCAGGCCGGTCGCACTGATGCTCGAGCCGATGCCAACGAAGATCAGGAGCGCATGGCGGCGGGCGCCGATGCGGATCAGCGTGTCCATGCCGATGGCCGTCCCGTAGACGAACGCGATGCCGCTGGCGAAACCGGCGACGAATCGGACGGCCATGAACGTCGCCGGCGAGTTCGCGAGCGCCATCGCCTCGGCGGTGATGACCACGACGGCCAGGGCGACCAGCATCAGTCGCCGGGTGGCGATCGGCGTGGCGAACGCCGTGGCGACGATGGCGCCGATGAAGTAGCCGGCGAAATTGGCGCCGGCCACCAGGCCCGCCGAGCGCAGGGTCAGCGCGCCGGCCGCGAGCATGTCGGGCAGTATCGGCGTGTAGGCGAAGCGGCCGATGCCCATCGACAGCATCAGCATGCCCACGCAGGCGGCCAGCACCAGTGGCAGGGTCAGCGGCGGCCCGACCGCGACAGAAGGCGGGTGGTTCACGCGGCTGACGGCGCCGAACGCAAAATGGGAGCGGCGGGCGGGATCACGGGTGTAGTTGCGGCGGTCTCTGACGGAACGGTCATTTTGCGCCAAGTGGCATCGTTCACTTCGATGCCGCCGCGCGCAAACCCCCATGCAGCACCAGCGCCGAGACCACCCCGGCGATCAGGCCCCAGAACGCCGAGCCGACGCCGAACAGCGTCACGCCCGAGGCCGTCACCACGAAGGTGATCAGCGCCGGTTCGCGCCGGGCGTCGTCGCGCAGCGCGGTGGCGAGGCCGTTGCCGATCGTGCCGAGCAGCGCCAGGCCGGCGATCGACATCACCAGTTCGCGCGGGAAGGCGGTGAACATGGTCGTGACCGTGGCGCCGAACAGGCCGATCAACAGGTAGAACACGCCGGCGGATACCCCGGCGATGTAGCGCCGCGCCGGATCTTCGTGCGATTCGCGGCCCATCGAGATTGCGGCGGTGATGGCGGCGAGGTTGAGCGCGAAGGCGCCGAACGGGGCCAGCACCGCCGTGGCAGCGCCGGTCCAGCCGATCAGCGGCGAGACCGGCGTGTTGTAGCCGGAGGCGCGGATTGCGGCGACGCCGGGGACGTTCTGCGAGGCCATCGTGACCACGAAGATCGGCAGCGCGACGCTGGCGATGGCGCCGAGCGACCAGGCCGGCGTGGTCCAGACCGGCTGCGCGATCTCGATCCGCAAGGCGTCGACATGCAGCAGGCCTAGCGCCGAGGCGATGGCGATACCCACCCCGAGCGCGAGCATCACGGCGTAGCGCGGCTTCCAGCGCCGGCCGGCGAGATACACCGCGAACATCGTCCCGGCCAGCAGCGGCTGCGTTTTCAGGGCGACGAAGGCGTCCAGACCGAACCGCAGCAGCAGCCCGGCAAGCATGGCCGCGCCGAGCGATACCGGAACGTGTGTCATGGCGCGCTCGAACCAGCCGGTGAAGCCGACCAGCGCGGTCATCAGGCCGGCGATCATGAAGGCGCCGATGGCCTGCGGCAACGACACGCCCGCCGCACCGGTGATCAGCAGCGCAGCGCCGGCGGTCGACCAGGCGGCGACGACCGGCTGCCGGTAGCGCAGCGACAGGACGATCGACAGCAGCCCCATGCCGAGGCCGAGTGCCCACCACCAGGACGCAATGTCGGCAGGTGTCGCGCCGATCGCGGTGGCGCCCTGGAACACGACCACGGCCGAACTGGTGAAGCCGACGAGGACCGTGACGAATCCGGCGATGACGGCCGAGGCCGACAAGTCGTTGAGAAAACGCATAGCCGCTGAGCATGCCATGAGGGGGAGGGGTGGGGAAGGTCCAACATGATCCCGCGCGGGCAGCTCGATGCGTGACCCGGCGGGCCGGTCTGCGCCGACCGACCTCAGGCCGCGGCGGCACGTTCCAGCACGTGGCTGATCATCGCCAGCGCGAGTTCGTGCTCCGCGGTGAACACCTGACCGGCGTTGTCGCGGGTGAGCCGCCCGGCCTCTTCGTCGCCCTGTGCGCGAACGACGGTTTCGATGGCCGGGTTCAGCCGCCGCGCGACCTCGATCATCTTGCGCACCTGGAACGTGTCGGGCACGGCAATCACCAGCAGCCGGGCACGCGCGACATGCGCCTGGATCAGCACGGCGGGCTCGGAAGCATCGCCGGCAACCGCCTGCAGACCTTGCGCGCGCAACTGCTTGACCAGTTCGCGGTTCTGGTCGGCGACGACGAACCTCGACCCGGCAGCGGTCAGCGCGTCGCCGATCCGGCGACCGACACCACCGTAGCCGACGACGATGACGTGATCGGTCACGTAGCCCGAGGCTACCGTTGCCGGCAGTTCCGCGAGCGGATCGTCGGAACGTTCGAGCGCGGTGGTCCGTTCGGACCGTGCGCGCAGCCAGCCCTGGATCGGCGCGATCGCCAGGAACAGCAGGGGGTTGAGCGCAATCGAGATCAGCGCCCCGGCCAGGATCAGGCTCTGGCCCGCCGGCGGCAGCAGGCCGGTGGCGACGCCCAGTCCGGCCAGGATGAACGAGAATTCGCCGATCTGGGCGAGGCTGGCGGATACCGTGAGAGCCGTGTTGA
>JAYTTO010000294.1:0-8710 GCA_043744975.1 Betaproteobacteria bacterium
GTTTGGCATGGCTTGCGTCACCATCGCCACCTTCAGGGTTCCGCGACCCGGGCTTCGATGATTCGCCGCTTGCAGAACACCCTCGTCGCGACAGTCGCCACGATCACCCTGTGTGCCTGCGCGGTGCCGGAGCCACAGCCACAGCCACGGCCCGCGCTGCCGGTCGCCGTGGTCGATCCACCACAGGTGGTGGTCGTGCCGCCGTCGCCGCCCGTCGCCGTACCGCTACCGCCGCGCCCCGCGCCGGTGATTCCGCCGCCGCCGCGAATCGCGATCGCCCTGGGCGGTGGGGCGGCGCCCGGCTTCGCCTACACGGCGTGATCAAGATGCTCGAAACCCAGGGCATCCGCCCGGAGATCGTGGTCGGGACCAGCGCCGCGAGCGTCGTCGGTGCGCTCTACGCCGGTGGATACCGCGGTTTCGAACTGTAGCGCATGGCCCTGTGGACCTGGACGAGAAATCCGTCAGTGACTGGGTTGTGGGTCCTCCCCAATCGGGGATTCATCCGCGGCGAGTCGTTGTAGAACTTCATCAACGAGGTCGTCGAGAACCGGACGATCGAAAAGCCCGGTCGCACACTGGGCATCGTCGCCACCGACCTGCTGAGCGGCGAGCAGGTCGTGTTCCGCTATGGCAACACGGGTCTCGCGGTGCGCGCCTCGAGCAGCGTGCTGAGCGTGTTCCAGCCGGTCACGATCAACCGGCGGGAGTATGTCGACGGTAGTCTCACCAGCCTCGTGCCGGTCCGCGCGGTACGCGATCTCGGTGCCGACATCGTGATTGCCGTCGACAGATCGCGCGACCCGCAATGGGCCCCCGTGAAGGACAGCATGAGCGTCCTGCTACCGACCTTCAATATCATGGGCCGCTCACTCGCCGCCCACGAGCTGGAGGCGGCGGACGTGGTCATCAGTCCGGACATCCGCAAGATCGGTTCGAGCAGCTTCGAGCGCCGCAATCTCGCCATTCTTGAAGGCGAGCAGGCGGCGCTCGCCGCGATGCCGAAGATCCGCGAGAAGATCGTCGAACGCGAAGCGCGACTGCGCAAGGCCGTACTGGCCAACTGACCGGCGAGGTTTCCGCCGGGAGCCGGCGGTTACCGGTGTTCGCTCGGCGCCATGGCCTTCTTGCGCTTGTCGAGCCACCAGCCGTACTGCACCGGCCACGAGGCATACTCGTTGTCGACGCCGAGGGCTTCCTCGGCGTGCAGGGCCCAGTTCGGATTGCGCAGCGCCTCGCGACCGATCGCGATGAGGTCCGCTTCGCCGTTGCGCAGGATGTCTTCGGCCTGCTGCGCTTCCAGGATCAGGCCCACGGCCATGGTCGCGATGCCGGCATCGCGCTTGATCGCCGCCGCGTACGGCACCTGGAAGCCGGGATAGCGCTTGACCCGCGCCGCTGTTGCCGACCCCAGCAAGCCGCCCGAAGAACAGTCGATCACGTCGATCCCGATGGCCTTGAGCCGCTTCGCCAGCGCGATCGAATCGTCCAGTGTCCAGCCGTCGTCGATCCCGTCGACCGCCGACACCCGGAAGAACAGCGGCTTGTCCTGCGGCCAGGCGGCGCGGGTATCGGTCGCGATCTCCAGAGCGAGACGCATCCTGCCTTCCGCATCGCCGCCGTAACGGTCGACGCGCTTGTTCGAGAGCGGCGACAGGAACTCGTGCAGCAGGTAGCCGTGAGCGCCATGGATTTCCGCCACTTCGAATCCGGCCGCGAGCGAGCGACGAGTCGCGTCGCGGAAACTCTGTTTCAGAGTATCGATATCGGCCAGGCTCATCTCGTCAGGCACCAGCCAGCCCGTGTCCATCGGAATCGTGCTCGGCGCCATCACGCGCCAGATGTCTTCGCCACGGGCGCGATCGGAATCGGCGAGCGGGCCGTTGCCGTGCCACGGCCGCTGCATCGACGCCTTGCGCCCGGCATGCGCGAGCTGGATCGCCGGGACAGCGCCCTGGGACTGGATGAATGCGGTGACGCGCTTGAATGCTTCCGCCTGTGCATCCGACCAGATGCCGGCGTCGCCGTGGGTGATCCGGCCATCGCGTTGCACTGCAGCGGCTTCCGTGAAGACCAGCGCAGCACCGCCCACCGCGAACCGTGCGAGGTGGGCGAAATGCCAGTCGTTGATGAGTCCGTCGACGGCCGAGTACTGGCACATCGGGGAAATCACGACGCGGTTGCGCAGGCGCACCGAGCGCAGGGTGAGGGGCGAGAACAGTAGGGGAGATTGGCGCATGGGTCGGTCGGTAACAGGTCAGGTGTGGGTCAGGTATGGGGATGGGCATGCACGTGCAGTTGGCGATACTGCGTGGTCTCGACAGCGACCGGCACGACGTTGATGCGGCCGTGGCGCACGCCGGATTCCGCGATCAGCACGTCGGCGAACCCGCGGACGTTCTTCACCAGGCCGCGCAGCATCACCGTCTCGAGGCAGTTCTCATGGTCCAGATGGACGTGCATGGACGACAGCACCAGATCGTGATGATCGTGTTGCAGGGCGGTCAGCCGCTCCGCCAGATCGCGCGCATGGTGGTTGTAGACATAGGAGAGTGAGGCGACGCACCACTGGTTGTCGGGCTCCGAGAGCCGGTCGGCCTCGAGCGTCGCACGCACCATGTCGCGCACCGCCTCCGAACGGTTGCCGTACTGGCGCCGCTGCATCCAGTCATCGAAGTCCTTCGCGAGCGTGTCGCTGAGCGAAATGGTGATCCTCTGCATGGTCGAACCTCGCACGGTGTTTCGGCAGGCGCGATGGTAGCCGATGCCGCGCCCATCACCCCAGCAGGAACACGAACGCCGACGTTGACGGAATCCAGTCAGAGAAGTTATCTTACAAATATTAAACAATTCATAACTAAATTCACAATTTGGTGATCGGCGCGGGAATCGCTGCGATGACAGCGTGCTGCGCCGACCGCCGGGAGGGGAAGCGACATGGGGAGACAGGGGAGGTTGCCCGACTTGGCCGTCTGGATCGGCGCCGCCTGGCTGACGTGCGGTTCAGCCATGGCGCATGAACTCGAGGCGCCCGAGGTCGATATCGCAGGTCATTACGATACGTCGGTCGGATCTTCGGACGCCGCCAGCGAGGGGAGCATTACGGCAAAGCGTGTCGAGACTCGCCCCGTGCTTCGACCCGGCGAAGTCCTGGAATTCGTCCCGGGCGTCATCATCAGCCAGCACAGTGGCGACGGCAAAGCCAACCAGTACTACCTTCGGGGCTTCAATCTCGATCACGGCACCGACTTTGCCCTGACTCTGGCCGGCATGCCGGTGAACATGCCCACGCATGCGCACGGCCAAGGCTATGCCGACCTGACGATGCTGATTCCGGAACTGGTGTCCGGCATCAACTACCGCAAGGGCCCGTATTTTGCCGAGAACGGGGACTTCGCGTCGGCCGGTTCCGTCGGCTTGCGCTACGCCGATTCGCTGCCGACCAACACCGCCACGCTGACGTTGGGAAACTTCAACTACAGGCGGGCCCTCGTCGCCGGCAGCCCGGACGTCGGCGACGGTCATCTCCTGTACGCATTCGAAGCGGTCGGCAACGATGGCCCATGGGATCACCCCTCGGGGTATCAGAAGCTCAATGGCGTGCTCAAGCTGTCGCAGGGGAGCCATGCCGACGGGTTCAATGTGGCGCTCATGGCCTACGACGGCAAATGGGATTCGACCGACCAGATCGCCCAGCGGGCAGTCGATCGCGGTGAGATCGGCCGTTTCGGGACCATCGACCCCACGGACGGGGGACGCTCCCAGCGGTACTCGATATCCGGCTCGCGCTACGCCGATTTCAAGGGTGGCCGCTATGAGGTCGACACCTACGTCATCCGCTACAGCCTCAACCTGTTTTCCAACTTCACCTATTTCCTCAACAACCCGGTGCACGGCGACCAGTTTGAGCAGCCCGACCGGCGCACCGTTTATGGCGTGCATCCGCGGGTGACGTTCGTCAACAAGGTCGGTTCGTTCGACATGCTGAACCGCATCGGTCTGCAGGCGCGGTACGACGACATCAGCCAGGTTGCGTTGTTCAGCACCGAGGCCCAGAACCGCCTGTCGACCACGCGGGACGACAAGGTGCGCGAGAGCAGCATGGGGGTCTATGCAGAGAACGCGACGCAGTGGTTGCGGTGGTTTCGGACCGTAGCTGGCGTTCGTGCGGATTTCTACCGATTCGATGTGAATTCGAGCCTGGCGGCCAACAGCGGCAAGGTCAACGACCACATCTTCTCGCCCAAGCTCAACGTGGTGTTCGGTCCTTGGGCCAAGACCGAATACTTCGCGAACTATGGCCGCGGGTTTCACAGCAACGACGCCCGCGGCACCACGATCACGGTCGATCCCAAGACCGGTCAGCCCGTCGATGCGGTGACGCCGCTCGTCAAGACCGAAGGCGCCGAAATCGGCGTCCGCACCGAACTCATTCCGAACCTGCAGAGCTCGATCGCCCTGTGGGAACTCAAGCTCGATTCGGAACTCCTGTTCGTGGGTGACGCCGGCTCCACCGAGCCGAGTCGCCCCAGCAGGCGCAGCGGCATCGAGTGGACCAACCACTATGTGCTTCCGGCCGGCCTGCTGGTGGACCTGCAGCTTGCATGGTCCCGGGCCAAGTTCACCCAGAGCGATCCGGTCGGTGATTTCATTCCCGGGTCGATCGAGCGCGTCGCGACTCTCGGCGTCACCTGGAATCCGGGCGACAAATGGTTCGTCGCCGTGCAGCAGCGCTACTTCGGGCCGCGGCCGTTGATCGAGGACAACTCGGTGCGATCGCATTCCACCAACCTCACGAACTTCCGTGTCGGCTACAAGATCGACAAGACTTGGCAGGTGCGGCTCGACGTGTTCAACCTCTTCAATCGCAAGGCGAGCGACGTGGACTACTTCTACGCCTCCTGCATCCGCAGCGATGTCGTCGGTCCGGCCGCCTCGGCGGCGTGCCAGGGCCCCGCGGGTACTCGAACCGGTGTCAACGATATCCACTTCCATCCGGTCGAGTCGATCAGCGGCCGCATCTCGGTGACCGCATCGTTCTGACGATCGGTGCCAGTCCCGGCACCGATCCGCGATGTTCCGCCGGGTCAGGCGACACCGGCGAGAGCGGTTTCCATGCGCGTCAGGGCTTTCTCGAGCAGAGCCCTGCTGCAGGCGAAGTTGAGTCGCACCCAGCCTGACGTTCCGAAGTCGGCGCCGTCGTACAACCCGACGCCGGCCGCTTCGAAGAACGCCTTCGGGTTGTCGAGCTTCGCCGCGCGGCAATCGATCCACGCCAGATAGGTTGCCTCGACCGGCGTCATCGACAGGCCGGGCATGCGGGCCACGCGCGCCGCGACGAGATCCCGGTTTCCGCGCAGGTAGGCGACGAGTTCACGCCGCCAGGGCTCGCCGTCGCGATAGGCGGCCAGCGTTGCCCACATGCCGAGGCCGTAGGGACGATGGACGATCCCCTTCATCACGGCATTCAGCCGTTCGCGCAGCGCCGGGTTTGCGACCACCGCGAAGGCGGTCCCGAGCGATGGCAGGTTGAACGTCTTCGACGCTGCCATCAACGTGACGGTGCGCTGCTCGATCGCGGGCGAGAGCGTTGCGATCGGGATGTGCCGGCGGTCGGCATCGAGGATCAGGCCGCAGTGGATTTCGTCGGCGCAGATCATCAGGTCGTGGCGCTCGCACACATCGGCGAGGGCTGCCAGTTCTACGCGGGTGAATGCGCGCCCGACCGGATTGTGCGGATTGCACAGCAGGAACACCCGGGTGTCCGCCTCGATCGTCTCCTCGAGAGCGCTTGCGTCGAACCGCCACGCCCCGTTCTCCAGCGTCAGTGGTGCTTTCAACAGCTTGCGGTCGGCATACTGCGGCGCTGAAAGAAACGGCGGGTAGATCGGCACGCCGGTGACGATGCCGTCGCCCGGCGCGCCAACGGCCCGGCAGACGATGTTCAGTCCCGACACCAGGCCGGGCAGCCACATGAACCACTCGCGCTGCGTGTGCCACCCGTACTCGCGGGCCAGATGCTCGATCAGTGTGTCGACGAGTTCCGGTCCCGGATCGAGATAGGCGAACACGCCATGCTCGATGCGCTCGCGCAGGATGTCCAGAACCGGCGGCGGTGCGCGGAAGTCCATATCCGCCACCCACAGCGGAATGATGTCGCGGCCGCGGTAGCGTTCCCACTTGAAGCGCCATTGACCCGTCGGGTCGGGCGTGTCGTCGAAATCGAAGCTCAATGCTGTTTCCTCATCTGCAGGTCGATCGGGTGAACCGGTTGCCGGCGTTCCCCCATAGGCAGCCCCGGCGCCATGCGGCAGAATCCGCGGTTCAACTGTCGCAGAACCGGTATACATCATGGAGGTGCTGGTCTATCTCGCATCGAGCTTCTGGCTCGGTGCCGTGCACGCGGCGACGCCGGGCCACGGCAAGACCATCGCCGCCGCGTACATTGTGGGCGTGCGCGGGCGGCCGATCGACGCCGTCGTGCTCGGGATGTTCGTCACGCTCTCGCACGTGAGCGGGATCGTCGCGGTCGGCGTGATCGCTTCTCTCGGATTGCCGGGTGTCGTGCCCCAGCGCATGGAGTCGTGGCTGGCCCTGGCCACCGGCGTTCTGGTCATCGTGATCGGCCTGTGGACGCTCGGGACGCAGCGGGCGCTGTTCGCGCAATTGCGCCAGGCGCGCGCGCCGGTGTCGAAAGGTGCAATGCAGTACGCCGCAGTGGCGGCACCGACAGGTGTGCTGGCGGCGCGCCCTCTGCGAGCTGCCCACGGTCATGATCACAGCTTGGGTCATGGCCACGACCATGATCATCCGCACGAGCATGATCATGAAAGTGGCGGCGGGCACAGCCACGGCTGGGGCTTCAAGCACACCCATGATCTCGGCCTCGTTACGCGCGCCAACCGGCCGGGATTCTGGATGCTGGTGGGGCTCGGGGTGGCCGGTGGTCTGCTACCCGACCCCGCGGCGCTGGCGATCCTGCTCAATGCGCTATCGCAAGGCAAGGTCATGCTCGGGCTCGCGACCGTCCTGGTGTTCAGCGTGGGCTTCGCCGCGACGCTCATGGTCGTCGGCATCATCGCAGCCAAGGTCGGCCAGCGCATCTTCGACTGGCTCGCCGGGGTCTGGGCCATCCGGCTCCAGATCGGAACCTCGCTGCTGATCGTCCTGGTCGGTCTGGTGCTGACGGTGCAGGCAGCCGGGATGCTCGCCAGGTCCGGTTGAAGCCGCCGCCTCTAGCGCCTTGCGGCGGCTACCGGAATCATCCCGACGGTGCCGCTGATGTCGGCATACCACACGTTCCCGGCGTGATCGACGGCAACCGAGAACGGGCGCGCCTGTTCGCGCGGCAGGCTGAACATCTGCACCTTGCCGTTGCGAACACGTCCGAGCGAATGACCGCGCAGCGTACCGAACCACACCGACCCGTCCGGTGCTGCCGCGAGGCCGGACAGCGCAGCCCGTTCGACCGGGACATCTAACTCGGTGAACTTGCCGCCGGCGTAGCGGCCGATGCGGTTGCCACGAAACTCGACGAACCATACCGCACCACTGGAATCGACCGCGATGTCGGTCGGTACCACCGATGCCGTCGGAATCTCGGCCTCGGTGCGAGTGCCGTCGGGCGCAATGCGCAGCAGTGAGTTGCCGGCCTGCAGCGTTGCCCACACGGCGCCGTCGGGCGCGACGGCGACCCCGAACGGCGCACCCCGCACCGCATCGAGTTCATGCCGGGTGAGGACGCCGTCCTTCAGCCGGGTGATGCTGTAGGCGGTCGACTCGGCGAACCAGACGCCGCCGTCGGGCGCCACCGCCAACCGGCCGAGGCGGGCGATGCCGGTACCGAGCGGAATCGCGGTGATCTTTCCCGGTCCTTCGATGCGCTGGATGGCCACGCCCGGGGCATCGGCGAGCCAGGCCACACCGTCCGGCCCGACCCCCAGACCGAGCGGTTCCGAATTGCGCGATCCCTTCGAGAAGCGCTGGAGCCGGCCATTGCGGATGACGCCGATGGCATCGGAGAAATCGATCGTGAACCACACCGCGCCGTCGGGGCCGATGGCGATCGCCGTCGGGATGTCGGTCGCCACCGGCATCGGATATTCCACCACCTCTGTCGGCCCCCCCGCGAGGTGGGACCGCCATGCCACGATGGCGCCGGCCGCGACCAGACCGATGAGCAGAAGCGTGACGACGGTGCGGCGAATGCCGCGAGCGCCGTAAGTCGATGAGGAGGGCTTGCTGGTCATGAAGTCGGCGGTCAGGGATTTGCTGCCTTGTCGGCACGCGAGGCGCGCGCGAGCCGACGGGCGCCAATGGTGCCACCAATCAGCAGCAGCAGGAGAAAGGCACCGCCGCCCGCGAGGCTCACCGGATCGATCCTGGAGAGGACGTTGCTGCCTTCTTCCGCGCGGCGGAACACTTCGCCATACGGGGTGAGCGAGAAACCGGCATAGAGCGTGTGCGCATCGACCGGGTCGTGGATCAGCGGTGCGGACTCGAGATGGATCGGCAGCACTCCTTCGAGTCGCGCCCAGGTCGCCCCGCCATCGGCGCTGCGCATCATGCCGCGATGCGTGGTGACCACGATCGCCTTATCGTTGGGGCTGCCAACGACGCTGCGTACCGCATCGAGGCCGGCGCCGATCGGTTCGCCTATGCGTGTCCAAGCGCCGCCGTTGTCGATGCGGTGGAAGACGCGATCATCCGC
>JAYTTO010000295.1:0-2013 GCA_043744975.1 Betaproteobacteria bacterium
TGGTCGAACGACGCGCCGTTCGCATCGCGATAAGAGAAGCGCAGCTTCACGCCATCCTGGTCGCCGAAGCTCGCCGGCTCGTTGCCCTTCACCGCGAGCGTCTTCATGGCGGGCGTTGCCTTTCGGGCGGCGATCAGCAGTTCCGCGAGTTCGTTCGGCAGCAGATCCGGGGAGCTTTTCCTGCCGATGCTTTTGAAGGCGGTTTCGTGGGCGGCCTTCACGACCTTGATGTACTGAATCGGCGTGCCGTCGCGCGTCAGGATCAGGCCGTCGGCATACGCCGCGTAGCGTATCCACCCCGCCGGCGCCACCACCTGGCCTGCAACCGGTTTGACCGTGATCGCGCCGGGATCGACGCGGGTCCAGGCGGCAGGCTGGCAGGCGGACAGCAGCGCCGCGACGGTCAACCCGGAGCCACAGCGGGCCCACCATTGACGGGCGTTCAGGGACACTTGTCGAGGAGCCTGCGGATGTGCGGTGCCGCCGGCCCATCTGGCGCGATGTCGAGATAGACCCGGAACGCCGGCACGGCGCGCAGGCAGTCCTTGTTCTTGAAATGATGGACGCCGAGGGCCGCATAGGTCGGCGCGAATGCCGGCGCGCGCGCCGCCGCGGCACTGTACGCCGCCAGCATGCGTTCTCGATAGCCGGGCTCGCCGGTCAGCCGATAGGCTTCACCGAGGTAGAACGGCGCCTCCGGCGGAAAGAACGCGTCGGCGTCAGGCCGCGTGAGCTGGAACATGAGGCGCTTGCCGTGGCCCAGGCTCAACTCCAGGTCGAGCCATTCCCCGTGCAGTCGCCGCTGCAGCTCGTGCAGGCGCGTCGAATCGGTACGCACCGGCGCCGGTCCGATCTTGCGGGCAAGGTCGCGGAAGTTCTCGATTCGTTCTACCAGTCGCGGATGCGAAGCGAAGAACAGCGAGTCGGACAAGCCCGCGGCCGTCGATTCGGCCGCAAGCATGTCGAAGGTGGCGATGGTCTCCTGCGGATCGTAGCCGGCAGCGAGCATCCGACCGAAGCCCGCCAGGTCGGCCTCGCGCTCGAGCGACCGGGAGAAGCCGCGGATCGACGAGATGCCGAGCAGCGAACCGAGCAGGTCGCCGGCGAAGCCGCCCGCCAGCCCGGCACCGTGAACCCACACCGCGGTTGCCAGCGAGGAGCCGCGCTGCTGGTATCCATGGCGATGGGTGAAGTGCGTGCCCTCGTGCCCGAGGATGGTGGCCAGCTGCGATTCGTTGCGCACCCGCGCCAGCATGCCGAGGTTGAGATAGATGCTGCCGTTGGGCAGGCAGAACGAGTTCATCTCGGCATCGCGCAACAGGTGCAGGCGCAGCGCCGGTCCGAATTCCGGAAACAGGCGGGCCATCACATCGCGCAGATAAGCGTCGGCGTCGACATCGGCGATGATCTGGCCGCTGCGGGCCAGGCCGCGGTCGATGTCCCCGGACTCGCTCCAGACGCGCTGCTCCGGTTCGTCCAGCGCCGCCGCGATCACCGGCCCGTCAAAGGGGGCCATGGCCGCGTCCGCCCACGTCGCGGCCAGTAGCACCAGCAGGGCGGTCCAACGGCGCGCCGGATGGCGGCAGGCCACTACGGCTTCCCCGGCGCCAGGTAGTTGCCGATCGTCTGGGCGACAAATGCGCGGTTGCGGGCGTCATCCATGAACACCGCCACCGGCGCGGGCCCGGTGCGCATCCAGAGAATATTGCCGGTGTTCAGGTCGACCACACCAAACGAGAGCGCCGCGCGATCGTCCTTGTGGAAGGAGAGGCTGCGTCCTTGGGAGAGCAGCGCCGAGGCGACGCTGCCGGCGATGTTCATGGCCGATCGTCCCTGGCTCTCGACCAATGCCTGTCCGGTCGTGATGAGCATCGCATCGACCTTGGTCTTCTGCGCCAGGGCCGGCACGCCCTCGCCCAGGGTGTAGTCGAAATGCTCGACACGTGACCGCCAGGGGCCGCCGCCGGTGAGCGCCTGCCGGACGCCCGCGGCGACGACGCCGTAGCGCGCGAT
>JAYTTO010000296.1:0-2530 GCA_043744975.1 Betaproteobacteria bacterium
CTCGGGGAGGTAGTCACTTCAGCTCGAGAGCGTCGCCGGGTCGCAGTTCGCGCCGCATACGACCACGGCCACGCGCTCATCGGGCGCCGGCCGATAGCGACCGGACAGCACCGCCGCGAGTGCTGCCGCGCCACCGGGCTCGGCGATGACGCGCCAGTCGCGCCATAGACGTCGCGCCGCTGCACCAATCTCATCGTCGGTCACCAGCACCACTTCCTGCACATGCCGGCGCAGGATCGGAAACGCGATCCCGCCCACGCGTCGGGCGCCCAGCGAATCGGCGGCGACGCCACTGACATCGACATCGACCGGTTCGCCGGCCGCCAGCGCCGCATGCAACGCGCACGAGGTCTCCGGCTCGACGCCGATGATCCTGGCGCGACCGCCGTACCACGCGGTGATGCCGCCGATGAAGCCACCGCCGCCGACCGCGACCACGACCGTGTCGATGGCGGCACATTGCTGCTCCAGTTCCATCGCCATCGTGCCCTGCCCGGCCACGACTTCCGGCTGGTCGTAGGCGTGCACTACCACTGCACCAGTCTCGGCCTGACGGACCTGGCTGGCGGCAAAGGCGTCGGCATAGACGGCACCCACCTGATTCACCACCGCACCCAGTTCGCGCAGCCGCGACACCTTGATCGCGGGCGTGATCATCGGCACGAAGATCTCGGCGCGGTACCCGAGCCGCCGCGCGGCCCATGCCACCGCCAAGCCGTGGTTGCCGCCGGATGCGGCGATGACGCCGGCTGCGGGAATCGACGTCGACAGCATGCGGTTCAACGCCCCGCGCGGCTTGAACGAGCCGGTGTGCTGCAGGCATTCGAGCTTGAGCACGAGCTTTCCCGATGCGTCGAATCCATTCGCCTCGACCTCGACGACCGGTGTCGTGCGCACATGCGCACCGATGCGCTGCGCCGCCGCCTCGATCGCGGCGCGGTCCACCACGGCGAACACTACGCCGCAGCCGCCGTCGCGAACGCTTCTTCCATCGCGGCGACGATCTCGCCTTCGGGCTGAGCCCCGGACAGTCCGAACCGCTGATCGATGACGAAGAACGGAACACCGGATACGCCCATCCGCTGTGCGGCGGCTTCCTCGGTGCGCACATCGTCCATCCCGACATCGGTGCCGAGGAAAGCGAGCGCGGCCTCGCCGTCGAGGCCTGCACTGGCAGCCAGCGCCGCGAGCACGGCGTCAGAAGTAAGATCGCGTTGCTCCAGGAAATAGCCGCGGAACAGCACCTCCATCAGCTCGCCCTGGCGGCCGGCGTCGGCTGCCCAGGCGACCAGGCGATGCGCCTGCACCGTGTTCGGCTGGATCTGCATAAGGCCGAACTCAAACGGAATGCCGACCTCGGCACCGGCGGCCTCGACGCGGGCATAGATCTGCTTCGCCCGCTCCGGTCCGCCGAATTTCTCCGCCAGATATTGCTGCCGATCCATGCCGGTGCGCGCCATGGTGGGGTTCAGCTCGAACGGGTGCCACTGCACGCGTGGCTGGTCCCCGGGGTGATCCTTCGCCCACAACGCGAGCGCGGCTTCGAGCCGGCGCTTGCCGATGTAGCACCAGGGGCAGACGACGTCGGAGATCACATCGATCGTAATCGGCATGGGAATCCTTTCAGGCGGTGAAAAAGGGTGAAAAAGGGGCCAGGCTCGGATTTTCGCTTGGCGGACTTGCAGCGGTGACAGGCCTAGGTCGACGCGTCGCGAAATGCTCGGAGCACTGCATTGATTCGAGTCTGATAGCCGGAACCTTGCGCCTTGAACCACTCCAATACATCTTGATCGACGCGCAGAGAGACGAGCGCCTTGGAAGGAGCCGGCTTAAGTCCCTTCCGAACGATGCCCCGGACAATGTGCTTGACCTCGGTTTCAGGATGCTCGGTGCTCGGCGCAGCAGGACGGTTGGCGTCGTGCAGGCGAGCCCAGTCAGTCTTGGATTTGCCGGAAGTAGATGTCCGCTTCACGCTTTGTGGCTTTGCGGAAGGAGATGACGCGGATTTCATCTTTTGTCTCCGTGTGGACTATCGATACCGGTATGCCCGCGAGCAGGCCGAGAGTCTAGAACCGCTGCTCGCCGTAGCTGAATCGGTCGTCTTCAACAGTGTACGTAGCTCCTTCAAAGACGCGAGGCGCATCGATGAAGTCAAGGCCGTGATCCTCGAGATTGACTGCGCGCTTACGCTCGGACCACGTGAACCGCATCACACAAGTGTAGCTACGCTTAGCAGCTACGACAAGCGTAAGTGATTGCTACTGTCGTCTGGTCTGCGATGAGCAGCGTCGTCGTGTAGAGGAAAGCAGAGAAAAAGGGGCCAGACTCGGATTTTCGGGGAAAGTCGGGCGCCGCTACATCGGCTTGGCCGTTTTCCCGCTAATGGCGCGCCGGGCCGCCCCCAAGCGCCGTGCCCCCCATTGGAGGGTGCCGACCGAAGGAAGGCTGGGGGGGTGCTAAGCTCGCTGCTTGATCGGGCCGTCGTCCCGATCACTTCCGCCGGAGAAACGCCACGCCTTAACCCTGAAGA
>JAYTTO010000297.1:0-1631 GCA_043744975.1 Betaproteobacteria bacterium
TGAGATCGGGGGCGACCACCAAAGCGGCAAGCCGGATGACGCCGTCGCCATCATCCCCCGTCGGCAACAGGAAGACGCCATCCCGAACCCCTTCGATCGCGTTCAGGTGGTAATTCAGATAGGCCAGCGAGGTGCGTTTGCCGGCGATGTTCACCATATCCGCGTGACGCCCGTGCAGCAGGAATGTCGCGGACGTGGAGTGGCTGCCGGTCAGTTCGATGACGTCGCTCAGGGCTGCAGGGCGGTCGACATGCCCCCCCTCGACCCAGATGTCGTCACCTTCACGGCGCAGGCGCACATCGCCGAGAGCCTGCCATTCCGCGCTTTCCCGGGTACGGCGAGAGGCGAGTTGTCCGGTTTCCGTGCAGCCGTAAATTTCGAACAGCGGCGCGGCGAAGCGACTCTCGGCCGCTTGGGCGATGTTCTGCGACAGCGGCGCGGTGGCTGACAGGAGTTGGTCCGCCGGTGGGAGCGGAGCCTGGTCAGCCAATAGCGCCTTGAGGTGATGCGGTGTCGTGACCAGCATGCGCGGCCGCGGCAACGCTGCAAGGGTTGCGCAGATGTCTGCCGGATAGAACGGTCGGCCCGCGTGCAACGCGGCTCCCGTGAGCAACGGCAACAGCACCGTCGATTCCAGTCCGTACATGTGTTGGGGGGGGACCGTGCCCAGGATGACGTGAGCAGGGGTGATACCGAGGCGTTCCGCCTCGGCGCGCACGCTTTGCACCAGGCTTCCCCAACGCTTCGGGTGAGGTACCGGCAGACCGGTGGAGCCCGATGTGAACACGTGGGCTACGATCCGGCCGCTGTCAATGAGCGGAATCGGCATCGGTTTCCGGGCGCTCGCGGCAGTTGCGCCGCTGGGAAACCGAACCGTGGGGAGATCCACGGCACTGCGATCCTGGTCCGTCACACCGAATGTATCCGGGGCGAAGGCCTGCATCTGCCGCACGGTATCCGGCGTGTGCGTGGAGGGCAACAGGCTGGTGCGACCGCTGACGATGCTTGCGGCCAGCACGACCGAGAAATGATATCGATCGCTGCACATGTTGAACACATGCCGACCCGGCAGGAGTGCGGAAATCATCCGCTCCACATCCGCCAGAAACCGGTGAACCGGGATGGTGACGCCGGCACGGTAGGCGATTGCATCGTCGGGGTGGCGGTGCGCGATGAGCGGCAATTGCGGCATCGATCCAGGGCGGCTGTTACTACCGGCCCTTGGCCGGCACCGCAACGGTGCGAGCGGTCGTCCAATAGGCGCGCAGACCACTGAACGGATCGTGCTTCTCGTTCGGCAACAGGCGTACCCGTACCCGGAACTCCATGGCGAACATCAGGAGGACCAGCGGCAGGGTCAGCAGGTTGCCGAACACCGACCATGCCTGGAACGAGGCAAAAAAGAACAGCAGCGCAGAGACCGCGAGCAGGCCGACGAAAAACAGCGTCCAGGCGACCGTGACCTGGCGGGTATAGCGTGATTCGGCGGGTGAGAGCGTGCCGCCGTGCGCGCTTCGAGCCAGCCGGCTGACCAGCGGCTCGCGTCCCTGGCCCAACGTATAAGCGAAGACCGATGCCAGGAAGATGTCGGTGCCTGAGTTCTGGAGAAAATAGATCCACTGCACGTTGCG
>JAYTTO010000298.1:0-6339 GCA_043744975.1 Betaproteobacteria bacterium
TGTCAGCGCCCCCCCGCGACCGGCACTGCCTCCGCCAGACGGCTCACGAACGCATCCAGCCTGGGAATGTCGAGCCAGCGCGTGACGGCGACGAGATCCCGCGACGGATCGACGTAGATCATGTTGCCGGCCGAGCCGAGGGCGAAGAAGCTGCCCGCCGGCGCCGAGCGGAACACCGGGCTGGACGCATCGGCCCGCCACCACAGGTAGCCGTAGTACGGCGCGATGGCGACCGGGCGCGTCGCCATGTCGATCCAGCGATCCGACAGCAGCCGCGCGCCATTCCATTCGCCCCGGCGCAACATCAGGTAGCCGAAGCGCGCGTGATCGCGAGTGCTGGCCCAGAACCCGCCGCCCCAGTGGCTGCCGCCGCTGACGGATTGCACGCGCCTGCCGTTCAGTTGCACGTACGAGTTCAGGTAGCCGTGCCAGACCCAGGTGCCGGAAGCGCCGATCGGCGTCATCACGTACTCGCTCAGCACCTCCGGCAACGGCCGCTGCCACACCCGCAGCAGCGACAGCGCGAGCCGGTTCACCCGGACGTCGTTGTATTCCCAGAACGTGCCGGCCGGTTCGAGCGTGCGGAAATAACCGCGGCGCCGATCCGCGATGTCGGGTTTGTCCCACAGCGTGCCTTCCCACTCGCTGGTCTGGGAGAGGTGCATCGCCCACGTGACGGGCGCGTTGTGCGGCGAGTCGTAGCCGCCGTCCTTCACCAAGGCTGCCACCGGCGCGTTTACGTCGGCGATCAGGCCGCGGTCGAACGCGAGTCCGGCGACCGTCGAGAGGTAGCTCTTGGCGACGCTGAAGCTCATGTCGACGGCCTGGGTGTCGCCCCATTCGGCGACGATGTAGCCGTGATGCAGGATCACGCCGTTCTGCGCGGCTCGCGGCTTCACCAGCCCGAGGATCTCCGGGTAGGGCTCCTTCGCGGTGTCCTGCTCGATCTGCGCGCGCACATCGCGCGGCCAGGACACCTCGTTCGCCTTCGCGTACTCGATGGCATCGCCGAGCTTGCCCGCATCGATCCCCGAGGCTTCCGGGGTGCGCCTCGCCCAGGCGTCACCCGGCGGCGGGAAGTAGGCGTCGGCGGCAAGGGTCCAGGTGGAACAGGACAGCACGCCGACGCAGACGGCCGAGGCCACGACCCGCGAGAATCCGCTGCCAGCCACTGGGTGATTCCAATTGCTCATGTGTGACGCCTCCGGGGTCGGCTCGCAATGTCGAAACGGCATGTCGCTTGGACACCCTCGATACCGCCGATTCTAACCGCCGCTGCCGCTGCAGCCCGTTCGAACCGACCGCAATCTGAACCCGGTTGTGACGAAACCAGCCTTGCGCCACTATCCGGGAAATCCCGCGTTTCTCGCACCGGAACCTTGGAGATCCGTTTCGTCATGCCAAGAGCGTCGGCGCCTAATTGCCAAGATTTCGCGCCCTCGGCTCTATGACGCGGTGATGCGCGAGCGCCTGTTCGAAACGTTGGACCGTCTCGGCCGCCATCCGGTGATATGGATCGCCGGTCCGCCGGGCGCCGGCAAGACCACCCTGGTCGGATCGTGGCTCGAGTCCCGGCAACACGCATACCTGTGGTTCCACGCCGACGCCGACGATGGCGACGCGCCCACCTTCTTCTACTACCTCCGGCAGGCGGCCGCGGCGTTGTCGCGGCAGCGCAAACCGTTGCCGCTGCTCGCGCCCGAATATCTCGGCGACCTGGATACGTTCACCCGCCGGTTCTTCCGAGAACTGTTCTCGCGCCTGCCGGCCAGCGCGATGCTGGTCATCGACAACTGCCACGACATCGCCGCGGATTCGGTGGCCCCCCCCCCGCTGATGCGGGTGGCGGCATCGGCGGAGTCGCGGCTCACGCTGGTTGCCACCGCACTGCTGCCGTCGTTCGACGAGCATCAGGCGGTCGCGCTCGCGGCCAATGCGAACGCCCCGAAGCTGCTCGACTTTCTGTTCCGCCAGCACCTGTTCACCGACCGGCACGACGGACCCGCCCCGCGCTACCGCTACCGCTACCACAATCTGTTTCGCACCTTCCTGCTGCGCTGACTCGGCGCCGACTATCCCGCGCCGACCCGGGTCGCGCTGTCGAAGCAGGCCGCGGACTTCGCCGAGGCCGACGGCAACAGCGACACCGCCTTCCGGCTCTCCGGTCAATTGCGGGGACTGGCCGTCCGCCGCCACGCGCGGACTGCTGCCGTCGGCGCTGACGGAAATCAATCGGTAATCCATCGGTAAGGTCGGCCGCCGCAGACTTGCACCGGGATGGATGGAGGCGCTGCACCTGCCTGTCGTCGCGGACACATTGCCCGAACGCGTTTCCGGATCGACGTCCGTGCCTCCGCCGTGCCCATGACGTCCGATTCGTTCCACGACAACGAGGAGAAGACCGATGAAGTTCCGCCACCTGCTTGCCGCTGCCCTTTCACTGGTTACCGCCGTGCTTGGCACCGCACCGGCCCAGGCGCAGACCGCCTTCCCGAAGCTCGAATACGTGATGACGTACAAGGCGCTGCTCGAACCGCCGATGCTGATCGACAGTTCGCTCCTTATCGTCAATGTGGTGCCGGGAGGCTGGATCAAGGGCCCGAACATCAATGGCAGCTTCGTGTCGCCCGGCGCCGACTGGCTGCGGGTGATGCCCTCCGGCGTGTTGAAGCTCGACGTCCGCGCCGTGATGAAGACCGACGACGGCGAACTGCTGTACATCACCTACAACGGCCTGCTGCAGCACACCGAGGAGAGCTTCAGGAAGATGAACGCCGGCGAGGTGGTGAAGGCGAGCGACGTGGCGTACTTCAGCACCGCGCCCACGATCCAGACCGGATCGAAGAAGTACGACTACCTGAACCGCCTGCAGCTCATCAACAAGTTCGTCGAACTGCAGTTCAGCCCGAACGGGTCGTACATCATCTACGACGTGTTCGCGGTGAAGTAGCCGGGCAATGTCACGCCTGACGCGCCGGACCGGTTTCCGGAACGTCAGGCGGCCGCCGACCTCAGGCTTTGCAGACGCCGCCGGAATACGAACGCCAGCACCGCGAGCGCGACGCCGGTGGCGGCGATCGGCAGGCCGAAGCCGAACGCCTCCACCGCCCAGCCGAAGAACCCGACGCCCGCCGCCTGGCCGAGAAACAGGCAGAAGGCGAAGAACGACACGCCGGCACCGCGCGCCTGCGGCGCCATCTCGGTCGCCCGCGTCTGCAGCGTGTTGTGCAGCATGTAGAACCCGAAACCGAGGGCGAGGATCAGCGGCGCCGTGAACGGCCAGGCGGGCGCCCACGCCAACCCCACGAACGACGCGCACAGCACGACCCCGCCGCCCGCGACCAATCCGGTTTCCCCGAGCCGCCGCAACAGCCGCTTCACCGTGAGGCTGTAGAACACGCCGCCGATGCCGAAGCAGGCGACCAGGATGCCGGTCAGCGTGAAGCTCAGCACGAACCGCTGGTGCAGCCACGCGCCGACGAACCCGAAGGCGCCGAAGAACAGGAAGCCCTCGATGGCGACGGTCGCCAGCACCGGCCGCGCGTGCGGCGAGCGCAGGATCGCGGCGTATTGCGTCCATGCCGGCACCCGCGAGCCCGGCGGCGGGCGCACGCTGCGCCGTGCCTCGGGCCACAGCATGAGGCCGACGACGACGAAGGCAATGCCGACGGTCACGAAGGTTGCGCGCCAGCCGATCATGTCGCTCATCACACCGCCGAGCAACGGCCCGAAGCTCTGCCCGAGCAGCGTGCCGGAGATGAACTGGCCGAGCACGGCCTGGCGGCGTTCGTAGGGAATCCGGTCGCCGATCCAGGCCAGCGACAGCGGGATCACCGCCCCCGAAAACGCCCCCGCCAGAAACCGCAGGAAGGCGAGCCACTCGAGCGTCGGCATGGCCGCGCAACCGAAACTCGCCAGCGAGGCAAGGCCCATGGCGATGGTCACGGCGCGCAGCTTGCCGATGCGATCGCCGAGCGGCCCATGGACGATCTGGAACATCCCGTACGCCATCGTGAAGGCGGCCAGCACCATCGATGCCGACCGCACCGTGACGTCGAAGTCGGACGCGAGCTTGGGCAGGAGCGGTTCAGCGATGCGCATCGACGCGCCGGAGACGAAGGCGGCGAAGGCCAGTAGCAGCAGCGCGCGCCGCGGGGCCGTGAGGGGGACAGCCGGTGCCGCAGCAGCGACCAACGACGGATTCATCCTGGCGCCCCCGCGGTGGCCCGGCTGCGGCGGCCGCCGCGGAAGTACGACGTATCGTCGTAGAACGCCGGATCGGCATTGGCCGCCCACCAGCCCGGTAGGCCCAGCACCGGCAGCGGCGCCAAGTCGGCCATCGTCGTGAACCGCCCGGGGTCGCCGATGATGTCGGCCACGGCGGCGTCGAGATGGGCAACCTGCGCGGCGACCGGCGACCTCGCAAAGCCCACATCGACTGGCACCAGGAGCGCCTTGGCCGTAAGACCGACGAACGGCGCGAGGAGCTTCTCGCACAATCCGTGGCCCAACACGAATGGCAGGAATGCATGGGCAATCGACGCGCGACGATCGACGAACAGCTCGCGCCATCGGAACTCCCGCACCAGGTGCCCCAGGGTCGGCTCCGCAATCGCGACGACGATGCCGTCTTCGTCGAATGCGGTCAGGGCATCGCGTGCGGGCGAACGTTGCGGACCGGGGTCCGACGCCAGCGACAGGCAGTGCCGGCGATTGAGCGCGGCCTTGGCGGCAGGCCAGAGCGCCCAGACGCAGACGTTGAGGAGGTCGTGCCATTGCCGCGCCTGCACGGCCAGCTCGCCGCGCTCGCCGATGCGCTGTTCGTAAGCGGCAGCGCCGGCCCCGTCGGCGGCCACGAGGACGAGTGGCATGCGAGCCGAGTTGGTCACGGCGCGAGTCGCAATTAGTGCCGCGAGCGCTTCCAGCGTCGGCCAGTCGTCGGCGGGCGGTAGCGGAAACGTGCCGAGGGCGTGCGCGAACACCGCAAGGCCCGCCTGCCGATGTGGGAATCCGGGGTCCCACGGCACAGCACCCGCGTCGAAACGACAGTCATCTTTCATGAAAATACGCAAACGGTTATGCCAAAGGTGGGTACTAGAATCAGTCGGTCGCGCAAACCTTCCCACCCACGCGCGGCCACTTGCGGCAGGCCTGATGCGCCACCCAGACGCGACCAGCGGCCTGCCCATCGATTCCATGTATTCCATGCATACCAGGAGAACATCATGATCCGTCCGATACTATCGCTGATCGTCGTCGCCGCGCTCGCCGCGTGTGCGACGAAGGGCCCCACCACCAATGCTGTGCAGGCCGACCTGCCCGTCGCCAAGGATTCCGTGATGGCCGGTGCCGGCAATACCGTCACCATCAAGGGCAACGCACTGCCGCTCGGCGGTTCGGGCGTCGTCAAGGTTGGCGAACCGCTGCCGGCCGCGACCCTCATGAAGGGCGACCTCTCCCCGTTCAAGATCGGCGACAGCACGGGGAGGGTCCGGATCATCAGCGTCGTGCCGTCGATCGACACGCCGACCTGCGACAAGCAGACCCACGAACTGTCGGAAAAGAACGGCGGGCTCGACAAGCAGATCGACCTGATCACGGTCAGCCGCGACCTGCCGTTCGCCCAGGGCCGGTTCGCCAAGGATGCGAAGATCAAGAACCTCACCTTCGTCTCCGATTACAACATGCGCGAGTTCGGCGAGGCCAATGGCCTGGTGATCGCGCCGCTCAACTTGCTGGCGCGTGCCGTGATCGTGACCGACAAGAACAACATCGTGCGCTACATCCAGGTGGTGCCGGAAGTCACCGCGCTGCCCGACATGCAGGCCGCGATGGCGTTCGCCCGCAGCCTGCTGTAACCGCAGTCGCTACAACGACGGGCCGGCCTACGGGTCGGCCCGTTGCTTTTCTGCGGTACCCGCTGCGGCTGCGATGCGGCACGCCGATCGACTCGGCCGGAGTCCATGCGCCCGGCCTCGCGCGGCGCTTCGCGGGCCTGCCCGCGACCACCATCCCGCCGCAGTATTTCGCCAAGGCGCACTGCTACTCGCTCGGCGGACGATCGCCGTTCCATCGTCTGGCGTATCCGGTTTCCACCGAGGCGCGCCTCGGCGTGCAGCTGACGCTCGACCTCGGCAGCCAGGCGAAATCGGCCCCGACATCAGCTGTGTTCAATGCCTGACGGGCGGCACAAACCGCCCATCCGACCGCTACGCCGCCTGCCGCATTGCCCGCCACACGCGCTCCGCCGTCGCCGGCATCTCGATGTCCACCACGCCCATCGGCCGCAGGGCGTCGATGACGGCGTTGATGACGGTCGGTGTGCCGCCGACCGTGCCG
>JAYTTO010000299.1:0-3021 GCA_043744975.1 Betaproteobacteria bacterium
AAGTGATACCCGATCCGCGGGTCCGAGCCCATCCCCTGGCGCACCATCTCGATGTCCGCCCCCAGCCGCTCGGCCAGGTTCGCCAGCTCGTTCATGAACGAGATGCGCGTGGCCAGCATCGCGTTGGCCGCGTACTTGGTCAGCTCCGCGGACTTCACGTCCATCACCAGCATCCGCTCGTGGTTGCGGTTGAACGGCAGGTACAGGCTGCGCATGATCTGCGTCGCCCGCTCATCATCCGAGCCCACCACGATCCGGTCGGGCTTCATGAAGTCCGGCACCGCCGCGCCTTCCTTCAGGAACTCCGGATTCGACACCACCGCGAAGGCCTGGGTCGATCCGCGCCGGGCCAGCTCATCCGCGATGGTCGCGCGCACCTTGTCGGCCGTGCCCACCGGCACCGTCGACTTGTCCACCACCACCGCGAAATGATCCAGGTAGCGCCCGATGTTGCGCGCCGCCGCCGTCACGTGCTTCAGGTCCGCCGACCCGTCCTCATCCGATGGGGTCCCCACCGCGATCATCTGCACCGTGCCGTGACGCACGCTCGCTTCGATGTCGGTGGTAAAGACCAGACGCCCGGCCTCGACGTTGCGCCTGACCAGCGCCTCCAACCCGGGCTCGTAGATCGGAATCCCGCCCGCGCGCAGCAGGTCAATTTTGCGCACATCGAGGTCCAGGCACAGCACGTCGTTGCCGACGTCGGCCAGACAGGCCCCCGACACCAGGCCGACGTAGCCGGTGCCGATCACGGTGATCTTCATGTGTTGCTGCCCTCCAGGGCAATGGCAATTTCGGCGTTGATGCACGCCAGGGCAAGCGCAGGATCGGGGGCGCCGGTGATCGGCCGGCCGATGACCAGCCAGGTGGACCCGGCTCGCACGGCGGCAGCGGGCGTCGCGATCCGCGCCTGATCGTCGGTCGCCGCATTGACCGGCCGGATACCCGGCGTGACGAGCGCGAAGCCGGGGCCGAAACGCGCACGCATTGCCGCCGATTCGCGCGGGGAACAGACCACACCATCGAGTCCGGCGCGTTCGGTCAGGGCCGCCAGATGCAACGCCAGGCGCTCGGGATCCTCGTCCAGGCCGAGTTCGAGCAGATCGTGGCGGTCCAGGCTCGTCAGCACCGTCACGGCAATGAGCAGCGGCCGTGACGCCAACGGTTCGAGCGCTTCGCGTGCGGCGGCCATCATCCGGGTGCCACCCGAGGCATGGACGTTCACCATCCAGACCCCGAGTCCGGCGGCAGCCGCACAGGCGCGGGCCACGGTGTTCGGAATGTCATGGAATTTCAGGTCGAGGAACACGCGATGTCCCGATGCGACGAGCGCTTCGACCAGCCCGGGACCCGCAGACGTGAACAGCTCCTTGCCCACCTTAAGGGCGCATGCGCGCGGTGCGAGGCTGCCGGCGATTCTGAGCGCAGCATCGGCGCTCGGAAGATCGAGCGCAACGATCACCCTCGGATCGATCGCCGGTGGCTTCACCATGAATTCCTCCCGGATGTGTTGCTTCCGCCACGGTCCAGGAATCCCGAGCGCGCAGCGAGCCGCAGGCCCCTCACGCTGCCAGCTCCCGCTCCTCGGTGCGCTTCGGCACGTAGGTCTCCCACCCGTGGCAGGCCGGGCAATGCCAGTAGAACTGCCGCGCGCGAAAACCACAGTTATCGCACTTGTACAGCGCGAGATTGCGGGTGTGCTGCTGCACGAGCGACCGCACCAGCTCGAGGTCGTGCCGCTGGTCTGGTGACGCCTGTGTCAGCTGAACTTCGATCAGTTTCAGCAGGCCGATGAGTGTCGGCGTGCGCCGCAGTTCCTCCCGCAGCAACTGGTGCGCAACCTCCGGTCCCTGCGCCAGCAAGGTTGCGTCGAACACGGTGTTGAGCAGGTCAAGCGACGGGTGATTGGCGAGATAGCCACGCAGCAGTTGCAGGCCGTCGGCGGCACGGCCGTCGCGCTCGTACGCATTGAGCAGCTTGTCGGCCAGCAACGACAGGTAGTCGGGGTTCTGTGCTTCGATCCGCTGCCAGTACCCGATCGCCGCGCCGACCTTCCCCTGGGCGAGCGCGATATCCCCCAGCAGGATGTTGGCGCGCGTGCACTTGCGGTTGATCGACAGCGCCTCCTCGAGCTGTCGAATCGCCGCCTCGTACCGGGCGTGGAGGATCTCGCCGGCGGCGATCTCGCAGCAGAAGTGGGCGATGTCGCGGGCGCTGCTTTTACCCGTGATCTCGTCCATCCGGCGCGAAGTGTCGATGGCCTTGGCCCAATCCTTTTCCTGCTCGTAGATCTCGAGCAGGAAGCGCAGCCCCTGCTGCTCGTACGCGGTGCCGGCGAGTTTGCCGAAGAGATCCTCGGCGCGATCGAGCAGACCGGCCTTGAGGTAGTCCTGGGCCAGTTCGAACAGCGCCTGGAGTTTCTGCTCGGGGGCGATATCCTCGCGATCGAGGATCGTCTGGTGCATACGGATCGCGCGCTCGACCTCGCCACGCCGGCGGAACAGGCTGCCGAGACCGAAATGCAGCTCGACCGTCTCGCGTTCGATCTTGACGACCTCGATGAAGGCCTCGATCGCCTTGTCGGGTTGTTCGTTCAGCAGGAAGTTCAGGCCCTTGAAATAGGAATGGGGCAAGCGTCGCGATTCCGTGATGAGTTGCTTGATGTCGATGCGCGCGGCGAGCCAGCCCAGGGCGAAGAAGAGCGGGAGCGCAAGCAGCCACCAGGTCTCGAATTCCATCGGGGTCGAGTCGAGGACCGACGCTCAGGCGTCGGCGCGGTCCCGGGTTGTCTGCGCCAGGCCAGCGGCCGCACGCGCTGCGGCGAGCAACTTGCGCTGCCGGAAAACATAGCCCGCGCTGGCCGCGATTCCGACAGCCACGCCGATGGCGAACGTGATGAGCAGAACGAAGACGAGCGGCGCCCGCCACTCGTTTCCGAGGTAATAGCGCACCACGACCGGCGCGGTGTTCTTGATTGCGAATCCGAGCAGCAGCAGGAACCCGAGCCCTCGCAGCAACCAG